>NZ_QLOE01000002.1 GCF_003264935.1 Methanothermobacter tenebrarum | reverse complement strand
CCAAAATACTACGCACACCTACAAATAACACTACAAGCCACAGAAGCCTACAAAACAGGGAGAGAAATAACACAAAAAGCAGACCAGATCCTAAACTTCACCAAAACAGGACAAATCCTAGTAATAACAACAGCAGGCAGCGCATACTACAAAAACAACACATCAGAAGACGTACTCGAGGGCATACTCAACCAAGCAAATGGAACCATAAGCTTTGGTAAAGGCAACCTACTACTACTCAGAAAAACAAGACTAGACACATTAGACTTCGCATTCATAACCAAAAAAGGAAACGACCTAATCCTAGCATACTTCAAAAACGCCAGCTTAACACCAACCTACATTGGAACAATCTCCCAGAACATGACACAGACGCAATGGAACAACCTCACCCAAAAACTAGGAAACGACACATTCCCAATAGCAAGCCTAGCCAACGCTTGGGCACTAGGACTACCAGCAGACATATTAAGAGAAGCAGCATTCCACGGACACGTATGCCTCGGAACAATAAGCGGCTACGCAATGATAGAAACACTACTCAAATACTATCCGCCAAGCACAGGTACGGGAGGAGCTGAATCGACTAGCTATATAGTTATTGGAGTTCCTGGCGGATCTGACGACGACGTCTTCGTATATGCAATGGATGCAACTCCAGGGAAAAGAGCATATATTGGATACAACACCACAGACGATCCCAACATGGTAGGATTCATACGCTGGAACTCAAACACACAAAGAGGAACACTCATTATCATGACATACAACTGGACAGAATTAACAGAACAATTCAAAAGAGAAACAAATGCAACAGTAGAAGAAGACACAGTAACAGAACTAAAATTCAACGCATGGGCAGTCCAAAAATTAATAACAAACCCAGAATCACTAGTAAAAATACTCTACGCGTTCGACAACCTCACAGAAGAACAAGTCAATTACCTTGCAGGTGGAGTGGGAAGCACAACAGTCCAAGACGCCCATGGACTTGACATGGAATACATCCTAAGCCAGAGCAACCTTGTAAATGCAACACCAGAAAATAAAACATACACAAAAGGCAACTTAACATATGACCAACTAAAAGGAATAGGTATCGAAGCCGCCAACATAGCAAAAGAATTATTAAAACAAGCAGGCATACAAGTAGAAAAGGATAGCCTTGAACTCCTTGTATTAACATCAGCAGGCTACGCACGCTTAAATGACCAAGATACGAGTCCAATATGGGACGGAATCTATGAAATGCTAGGGTCAAGATTAAGCCGAAAAACATTACTACCAGTCCACAGTGCACTTTGGAGTCAACTATGGTTCACATTCATATTAAAAGACGGAAGCTACGCTACAAATATCATAGGCAAGCCTGGAGGATTTGGAAAATTCTCATTTAACATCACAGAAGAAGACAAGATACTCTATGCTGTGCAACTGATCTATGATCCAATCAGAGGATTCATAATATCAAACGACACCAAAGGACCAATATATGATATAGGAGCTGGATGGAATTACACTAACCCAACAGTGTCCAGGGTGTTTAAAAACTGGAATGGCATAGTTACAATTGCAAACGCATGGTCCTATGATCCACCATTCGACATGCTAATGGTCTATCTATTCCATAACCATGTCTGTCCAGGAGTATCACCGTCATATCTCATAGCAGACTACATATACGAAAATTATCCAAGAGGAGAAAATGAAAAGTACATCTATGTAACAACAACAGACTATTGCAAAGATGATGGACTACTATTACTCCTAGGTGTATCACCAGGACAAGGAACATACTACAACCAAAGACTACTTAATACAATATCATCTTCTATTGAAGGCGGACAAATTGAAGGCATACTAATAATCTGGAACGAGAAACTGAACATAGGAAAAGCAGTGATAATCACATACAAAGGGCCAAGCTTCAATACTGGGGCAAATGGTCTTAGAGCTTATATAGACTGGTACAAGGGAAAAGAACCTACCGGTGTGCGTTCACAATACATAGTAGCTAATGAAGCACAAGTAAAATATATTACAAAAGACGAATTGAACTCCATACTTTCAGGCGCTGCCGGTTCACCTTCAGGCAATGCCATCCAATACATTAGAGGATTACCAGATCGTCAACTCTCTGATCTAATACCAAGCGTTCCAGGCACTCCCGGCGTGCCAGGTGTCCCTGGTGTTCCTGGTGGTTCAAGTATTTCTGGTGGTGTTTCTCCTGGTTTCGTTGGTTCCTTTGTGGGTGCTGTTTCAGGCGCCACTAGTGTTTCAGCTGCTGCTTCCGGTCCTGGAAGTGGACAGGGCAAGGCTTATGAGGTTACGAGGGCTTCTCCAGGTACTAAGTCAGCGGGTGCTGGATGGTATATCTATGGGGTTATCGGAGGCATTATACTAGTTGGCTTGGCTATCTTCGGGTTCCTGAAAGGCGGCTTCAAAGTTTAACCCCCCCACAATTTTTATTTTTTTATGGAAGAAGAGGCTTGTTTAGAATGTTCTTTTTTCAGTTGTTTATTCTATTATGGCTTCTTTGAAGAATTGTGGCAAGAGCGAGCGGTATAATGGGCTTCTGAATAGCATTGTTATATTTGCATCTAGGATGTAGGTGTAACATTCATCGTCGTGGGCGCGCATACCTCTTCCGTAGGCTTGCATTAAGGTCATGACAGTCTTGTAAGCATACCATTTCTTGTCCCTTTTTTGGCGCATGTTAACTTGCTTGTCACCGAGATAAGGGAATGGTATCTTGTAAATTACCTGGAATCTGCATTTGTCATAGGGTAAGTCAACGCCTTCGCTCATTGATGGACTTACAAGTACAAGAGGTTTTTCACTTTCTTCAAAATATTTTAACATTTCTTCGCGATTGTGAATTTTATGTCCTATAAGGCGATCATCAGGGATATTCTTTAATATGAATTTCTGGCAGCGGTAATTATGAGTGTGTATAAGTCCTTTATCATACTTGTGCCTTTCTAATATCCTTTTTAATATGGGGATTGTTTTTGGTGCTGTGTCCTTTATCCTATTTTTTGACATTCTTCCGATGAGTTTTAATTCTATTGGCCGCCTCGAGGCAGGGAATGGACTGTCAACTTTCAAAAAGAATGATTCTTCAGGGTTTATGCCGAGCCATTTGCAGAACATCCTATCTGAGAGTATTGTTGCACTCATAAACAAGCATATGTCAGCATGGGAAAAAAGATAACGAGGAGCATATTTATCGACTTGAAGTGGCTTGAAGGATACCTTTTCATGGTTTGTGTCGATAACCCAATTTTTGGGTTCTTTTTCCAGACTCTTTTTAAGTTCATCTAGGCGTTTTATCATCCTTTTCATCCTATTAGCTCGCCTTTTAGACATCTGGCTCTTGTCAAGATCCTTGTAATCCTGGGATATTGCATCGATTGGAAGTATCCACTCTTTGGGATCATCTTCCTCGAACATCTCATCGGGTATTCTCTTTTTTATATCCTTTTCCAACCTTTTATTGGAGAGATTAACCTCGAGTCTTTGCATGAGTTTGTTTTCTATATTATGGGCTTCATCCAGTACCATTAATTTTCTTTTTCCGAAGTGGCCTACATAATTGAGTTCTAGGAAGGCGTAGTCATAGTTCATGAGGGTTATGGGACTGTTTATTCCATGGGCTTTTTGTTCCCAATACTGGCAATGTTCCCTTGACTTGAAATAGATTTTGTTCCCATGAGAATCCTTGAAAGCTTCCTTGAAGAATAATGTTTCACCGCGGCTGACACCATAAGGGCATTGGAAATTCTCAGATGATGGTGTGGTCTGGCACACTCCAATGTCGCAGGTAGATTCGAGATCGTCGCTTTTACAATAAAAATTTGACCGTCCCTTGACAGTTGGGATCCTAAATTCCCTGGCATATTGATCTTGGAGTTGTTTTGTCATTGTGAGGATATACGCTGGTTGGTATATCCGAGCAAGGGTGATTGCTATCGCTGATTTTCCTGTTCCAGTCCCAGCTTCTAATATAATATATTTGTAGCCTTCTTCTATGGCCTCGTAGATGTCATTTATTATATCTAATTGGCCTGGTCTTGGTCGTGGGAAGGGGAAATTTTCTATGATCTTATCAGGGATGTGTGGATGTTCTTTTTTAAGATTTCTTTTTTGGATTTTTTCAGGGAATATTAGCCCCCCTTTACATATGCAGTTTTTCTTTAACATCCCACATTTAGGGCATATAATGGTCTCTTTCATTGTCTTTTTTTATTATCGTGGAAAATATATAATAGTATGGGCTAATAGAATTTTGGTGTTTAGATTGGGTGAAGGAAAGCTTATTGGTGTTGGTGTCGGGCCAGGTGACAGCGAACTTCTCACACTCAAAGCTGTCAAGATTATAAAAGATGTGCCTGTAATCTGCGCGCCAAGATCTTCCAGGAATAAACCAAGCAGAGCTCTTTCAATCATCAAGGACATCCTTGCTAGTAGGGACAATTACAGGTTGATTGAGCCAGTATTCCCTATGACGAGGGATATTAAAGAGCTTGAACGGCACTGGGATGAGGCTGCCAAACTTGTTGCCGATGAACTAGAAAAGGGCTATGATGTGGCGTTTGTGACACTTGGTGATCCTTCCTTGTATAGTACGTTTTCTTATCTTCAAGAGCGTATAGAAGATCTTGGTTTTGAGGTTGAAATGGTGCCTGGGGTGACATCATTTACAGGTTGTGCTGCCAGCGCTTCCATGACACTTGTAGAAGGTGATGAGATACTGGTAGTGGTTCCACGGGTCGATGAAAGACTAAAAGAGATAATATCATATGTAGATACTTGTATTATAATGAAGAGTCCAAAATCTGGAAGTGAAATAGAAGATATAATAGGTGATGATCCACGGGAGAAGAAGATAGTTTCCATCCAAAATTGTAGCATGAAAGATGAGACGATCCGAGAGGGATTTATGAGGAATGGAAATTATCTTTCAACGACAATTATAAAATTCAGAAAGTAAAAGGATCCAAGATTTTTTTAGAGAGATACTAATTTATTTCCTCTTTTATTCAATAGTTTTTGGCTGTGTAGTGCATAGCCATAAAATATATATATTGGCATATTCAAATACATGGAACTATGAATCAGAGGTTAGGATTTCTCGAAAAATATTTAACCCTTTGGATATTCACCGCAATGATACTAGGAGTATTGGTAGGGTATCTCATACCTGGAGTATCTTCTTTTATCAATCAGTTCCAGATTGGAACTACGAATATTCTTATTGCTATTGGATTAATTTTAATGATGTATCCTCCACTTGCTAAAGTCAGATATGAAGAATTAGGACAAGTTTTCAGGAATACTAGGGTATTGGGGTTGTCTCTATTCCAAAACTGGATAGTAGGCCCCATATTAATGTTCATTTTAGCAATTACATTTTTAGCAAAATATCCTGAATATATGGTTGGTTTAATCTTAGTTGGAATTGCGCGATGTATTGCCATGGTAATTGTCTGGAATGAGCTTGCCAGGGGAGATACTGAGTATGCAGCCGGACTTGTGGCATTCAATAGCATTTTTCAAGTTTTATTTTACAGTGTATATGCATGGATATTTGTCACAGTCTTGCCACCACTCTTCGGTATCCAGGGGAGTGTTGTAAAAGTTACTATACTTCAGATAGCGAAAAGTGTCTTCATTTACCTAGGAATTCCATTCATAGCAGGTATAATCACAAGATTCACCCTACTAAGGTTAAAAGATAAAGAATGGTATCATACCAGGTTTATTCCCAAAATTAGCCCAATCACACTTATAGCCTTATTATTTACAATTATTGTCATGTTTAGTCTACGGGGAGAAACAATCATCATGCTCCCATATCATGTTTTAGTCATTGCCATACCTCTAATGCTCTACTTTGTAATCATGTTCTTCGTATCCTTCTATCTAGCATATAAATTGAAAGTAGATTATCCAAAAACATCTGCATTGTCCTTTACAGCGGCAAGTAACAATTTTGAACTGGCAATCGCCGTCGCAGTAGGAGTTTTTGGAATAGGATCAAGTGTCGCTTTCGCAACAGTAATCGGCCCCCTTATAGAAGTCCCAGTACTTATAAGCCTTGTGAATGTTGCGCTTTTCCTAAAGAAAAAATATTACAAATAAAGGGAAAGTGAACTATCTCCTCGTTATCGTGTGGGTTTTTCCTCTTCAATGATGAGGATTAGTCTACTAGTAGACGGTATCATCTCAGCCAAGATATCAATGCTGTCACATCCTCATCTTTCGCAATTATTATT
Organism: Methanothermobacter tenebrarum; assembly: GCF_003264935.1. Classification (NCBI taxonomy): domain Archaea; kingdom Methanobacteriati; phylum Methanobacteriota; class Methanobacteria; order Methanobacteriales; family Methanobacteriaceae; genus Methanothermobacter; species Methanothermobacter tenebrarum. The sequence continues at coordinate 207,095 of NZ_QLOE01000002.1, read as the reverse complement.
TATAAGCTTTGGCTTTCATTCCACCACGTTTACGCATTGGAGGGGGCTTCCCGCCGATTTAATTAAAAAACGGACCCGCCGGGATTTGAACCCGGGACCTTGGGATCCGAAGTCCCACGTCCTATTCCAGACTAGACCACGGGCCCAGAAAAAAATCAGTTTTTTGTGTTTTTTTATTTTTGTCTCTTATATTTATAAATTTTTTTGATGAATTGAAATTTATAAATGGAATCAAAAAAAGGGAAAACCACATTTCTAATAATTTTTGATCCATTTTTCCCCAAAAAATCCTTCCAAATTAACTTTTTTATAAAAGATTATCACGATCAATGTAGATTTAACATCCAATATTAGAAAGCCCATAATATTAACCCAAATTAGGGGATATATATAGGGAACATAAGATGATATAAGGGTGATAAGATGCTTACAAAAAGGATAATACCTTGTCTTGACTGCGACTTACAAGTACCCCATGGAAGGGTTGTGAAAGGCGTTGAATTCAAACAGATAAAATATGCAGGGGACCCTGTTGAACTCGCAAACCGCTATTATGAAGATGGTGCGGATGAAATAGTATTCTTGGATATAACAGCTTCCCATGAGAGAAGGGAAACAATGATTCATGTAGTAGAAGCAACTACAGAGAATGTCTTTGTACCCATATGCGTAGGAGGGGGTATAAGGAAGCCTGAAGATTTCGTTAAAATGCTCAAAGCCGGCGCAGATAAATGTTCAGTGAACACAGCCGCCATAAAAAATCCTGAACTGATTAATGAAGCCTCAGAGATCGTGGGGTCCCAGGCTTGTGTCGTTGCCATCGACGCAAAAAGAAGATACCTTGAAAATCCTAGAGAATCTGATGAACGCTTCATAGTAGAAGTTGAAGATGGTTACTGTTGGTATGAATGCAGCATTTATGGCGGGCGCGAATTTACCGGAATTGATGCGATAGAATGGGCTATTGAATGCCAAGAGAGAGGTGCGGGTGAAATACTCTTAACATCCATGGATCGCGACGGCACCAAGAAAGGCTATGACATTCCCTTGACAAGGGCTGTAAGCGAGAATGTTGACATCCCAGTTATAGCATCAGGCGGAGTCGGCGAGCCCGAACATATGTATGAGGCTTTTACAAGTGGTAAAGCTGACGCTGCATTGGCCGCGAGCATATTCCACTTTAACGAATATCCAATCCCTACCGTGAAAAGGTACTTAAAGGATAAGGGAATATCAGTGAGACTATAAAAGATTTGGTTGAAGGGGGAAAGAACCTCATAAAAGCATTTGAAGATACCAGTGAGACTATAAAGGATTTGGTTGGGATGCAGAAGGCCTTCAACATCAAGGCAAGGGAATTTGATCTTGAGGCTACAATGTACAGTGGCCAGACATCCCAACCCCCATGGCACAAAAATGGAAAATATTACAGTGAACTTTTAATAATAGATAACAAACCTTCTCTTGTAACAATAAAACAAGAAGATAATAAACTCCACGTTAAAATAGAATCCCCAGAAAAAGTACCTTTATCAGAGGTTAAAGAAAAGCTAAATCATATATTCGATCTTAAATTCGATATTGAGGGATTTTATGATTTTTTAAGCTCTTATCCACCACTTGATTCTATAGTGGATTACTCAAGGGGGCTTAGACTCTTCCTGGCCAAAGACATCTTTGAGTGCATTATATCATCTATAACATCGGCAAATTGTTCAATAAAGCGTTGGACCAAGGCAATAGATAACATGAAAAGATTGTGGGGTCAAAAATATACATTCTCCAAGGGTACATTTTATAGTTTCCCAGCCCCTGATGTTCTGGCCAATTTGGATGATGATAGTCTGCGTTTGGCTGGTGTAGGATATCGTGCAAAATATATCAGGAAAACATCTAAGAGGATAACTAGGATAAAATTGGATGTTATGGATTATGATGAGGCTTTCCATCTACTTTTGAAGTTTCCAGGCATCGGGCCGAAAGTTGCAGATTGCATACTACTTTATGGTTTCAGGAAACTTGAAGCATTCCCTGTTGATGTATGGATAAAAAAGATAATGGAACATTTTTTCAGCGTCGATGATAGGCATCTGAGGGATTTTGCAAGGGAGGAGTTTGGTGAATATGCAGGTTATGTGCAATTATATCTTTATGATTATGCAAGGAAGTCTGGGATCTTTGGGGGTGTCTGATGATAAAAGAGACTATCCAAGAGTTCAAATCTAGGTGTGTTGAATCCTATCAGAAACTTCTCAAGTCTCTGGATGAAAAATATTGTTGGAGGTGCCCTCAACGCGTCACGCGTGACAGGATAGGGTGCAGAGAGGCTGATGCATGGATTAGGATGAAAGAAGCCCTCGATGATACTATAAAATCTTATATACTAAAAGAAAGGGGTGAGGAATTCCTCCATAGGATCCTCCAGAGGATTCATGAGAGGGGATTTGAAGCTAAAATCTTTATCATGAAGAAACCTGAACTTAATGGATTTATAGTAGTTAGAGAAAAATCCTCAGGATTTAAAAAGGGTGAAAATGTAATAATAAATGACAAGATTCTTAAAGTGGAAGATGTAAAAAAAGGTTATATTATCAAGACAGCTGAAGGATCCTATCCTTCTTATAAGATTCGAGGGATTCTCTTGGATACCATCAACGAGAAACATCCACTCTATGATTATTTCAAAAAGATAATCCCTTGATAAAAAAACCCCATAGATGATGTTATTGGTGATATTATGGATACTGATGAAATAATTGAACTTGAAAAAAAGTATATCATGCAAACATATTCTCGCCAGCCTATCGTCCTCTCACATGGTAAAGGAGCTCGTGTCTGGGACATAGACGGTAAAGAGTACATTGACTGTTTTGCAGGTGTTGCAGTGAACAGTATAGGACATGCACACCCAAAGGTTGCAGTTGCCATCTGTCACCAAGCACAGAAACTCATACACTGCTCAAACATATACTACAACAAAGAACAGGTAGAATTGGCGAGATTACTCACCTCCATTTCACCCCATGACAGAGTATTCTTTGCAAATAGCGGGGCGGAAGCCAATGAAGGCGCTATAAAACTTGCAAGGAAATATACGGGTAAAGGCGAGATAATAGCCGCTGAGAATTCGTTCCACGGGAGAACACTTGCAACTGTAACAGCAACAGGACAAGACAAATACAAGGAACCATTTAAACCACTACCCCCAGGTTTCAAACATGTACCCTATGGTGACATCCAAGCCATGGCAGAAGCAATAACAGATGATACCGCAGCCATACTACTAGAGCCTATACAAGGCGAAGGAGGAGTTGTAGTCCCACCAGAAGGCTACTTAGAGGATGTTCAGGCGCTTGCACGAGAAAATGATATCCTATTCATCCTTGACGAGGTTCAAACCGGCTTTGGAAGGACAGGGGCCTTGTTTGCATCAGAACTTTTCGGCGTGCAACCTGATATAACAACGGTAGCTAAGGCTATGGGTGGAGGCTACCCTATAGGTGCTGTATTAGCAAATGAAGATGTAGCATCAGCATTCGAACCAGGAGATCACGGATCAACATTCGGGGGGAACCCTTTGGGTTGTGCGGCTGCCATAGCAGCCATAGAAGTTATAGTAGGTGAGAATCTAGCAGAGAATGCTAAGAAATTGGGTGAATACTTTAAAGGGCGGTTAGAAGATTTAATGGGCAAATATGATATCATAGAGGATGTTAGAGGCTATGGTTTAATGTTAGGTGTTGAACTTGGGATTAAATGTGATAAAATAGTTGATGAAGCGAGAAAGATGGGAGTGCTCATAAATTGTACAGCTGATAAAGTTATAAGACTTGTACCACCATTAGTCATAAAAAAAGATGAAATAGACAAGGTTATTGAGGTCCTAGATAATATTTTTGCTTCCATCTAAGGATTCTTTGAAGTCACTGAGCCAAGGAGAAACTTTAAGATTTCCAATTTCCCATATCCTGACACATTTATATGCTTCATGTTCATCACTTAAACTTAGAATACCATCCTCAACCTTAACATGGAAGATAATATTCACAGACACCTTGAATGGGAAATCTTGCTGAAACGCACCGATAACCCTAATGGGGGATACTATAAGGCCTGTCTCCTCATAAACCTCCCTCTTCAGTGCCTCGTCAAGTGTCTCACCATTTAACAATTTACCCCCAGGAAGTTCCCATAACCCGGGGTTTGTCCTGGAACTAGCCGACCTTTTAAGTAATAGTATCCTATCATCTTCTAGTATAAGTGCCCTTACAACCGGTATGAATGGTTTCATCTTCTCCAAACCTCAAAAAATTATGTAGGTGATCCTCCATGTTAAATGTTGAAGTTAATGATAAAGGACATTTGTTAATTGGTGGAGCAGATACAGTTAAACTTGCTGAAGATTATGACACACCACTTTATGTCATAGATGAAAAACGGATAAGAGAAAATTACCAGAGACTCCACAAAGCCTTCACAAGATACTATCCCAACTTCCAAATATTATATGCTTGTAAAGCAAATACAAATCTTACAGTTTTAAGGATACTTGAAGATGAGGGTAGCGGAATCGACGCCGTCTCCCCAGGAGAAATATACATGGCCCTACTCTCAGGCTTCAAACCAGAAAAGATCCTATACACAGGTAATAATCTCAGAGACGATGAAATACTCTTCGCAACCGAATCAGGGGTTATGATAAACATTGACTCAAAATCGCAGCTTCTAAGACTTTCAAAGATAACAGATCCAGAGAATGTTAAGATATCATTTAGGATAAACCCCATGGTAGGCGCGGGACACCACGAACACTGCATAACCGGCGGAGAACTTAGTAAATTTGGTATAAGAGAAGACGAGGCCATTAAAGTTTACAAGTTAGCCCAAGAACTCGGTTTCCAACCAATAGGGATCCATGCACATATAGGCTCAGGGATACTCGACCCAGAACCATTCATGTTAGCCGTTGAAAAACTCATGGACATAGCAGGCAAAGTATCAAAGGCCACAAAGATAGACTTCAAATTTATAGATTTCGGTGGAGGTCTTGGAATACCATACCATCCAAGTGAAAAACCATTAGATATCAAAGAATTTGCCGAGAAGATAACAAGTCTCTTCATGGAAAAATTAGACGAACATTCTCTTGGAGAACCTGCAATGTACCTTGAACCTGGAAGATACATAGTGGGTGATGCCGCTTGCCTCCTAACGAGAGTTAACACTATAAAAGAGAGTTATAGGAAGTTTGCTGGTGTTGATGCCGGGTTCAACACCTTGGTGAGGCCTGTGATGTATGGTTCATACCACCATATAATCGTGGCAAATAGAGCCAATGAAAAGCCGGTAGAGAAGATTGATATAGCAGGAAATCTATGCGAATCGGGCGACCTTTTTGCAAGGGATAGAAAACTTCCAGAACTCAGAGAAGGGGACATATTAGCCATATTAGATGCTGGTGCATATGCATTTTCCATGTCATCACAATATAATTCAAGGCCCAGACCAGCTGAAATCCTTGTAAAAGATGGTGAAGCCGAGATCATAAGGGAGAGGGAAGACTTTTCAGATCTTATAAGCAAACAAGTGATACCACCAAGACTCCTAAAATAGAATAACAGGGTGGGAGATCATGCCAAGGATGATATTATTTTCTAAAATGCACGCCCTAGGCAATGATTATATAATTGTGGATGAGAGTAGAGCAGAATGTATAAGCGAAGATGAAAAACCAGATTTTGTATCCGAAGTTTGTCAGCGGAGATTCTCCATCGGTGCAGATGGTGTCATATTCATAGAACCTCCAAAAGGAGAGGGGGATATAAGGTTCAGAGTATTCAATGGTGATGGAAGCGAAGCAGAAATGTGCGGTAATGGTATAAGATGTTTTGCCAAGTTCGTATATGAGAACGCCATCATAAGAAAAGAGAAACTAAAAGTAGAAACCCTCGCAGGCCTCAAAATCGTAGATTTAAACATTGATAGGGGGTCTGTGACTTCTGCACGTGTAGATATGGGATTTGCAACCTTTAAAACTGCTGAAATACCGATGAAAACTGTCAAGGATGAATTCATAGAAGAGCATCTTGAGGTTGATGGCCAAGATATAAAGCTTACAGCAGTTAATGTAGGTAATCCACATGCTATCATATTCGTGGATGATTTAAAATCTGTGGATTTGGAAGGACTCGGACCTCTCATAGAGAATCATCCTGTTTTTCCAGAGAGAATTAATGTACATTTCGTTGAGATCTTAAACCCATCAGAGGTTAAGATGGTTACATGGGAGCGTGGTGTTGGACCCACACTAGCTTGTGGGACTGGGGCCACGGCCACGGTTATTGCAGGTAATAGGATTGGAAAATTGGATAAGGAGGTACTTGTTCATCTTCCTGGTGGTGAACTTAAAATCCAAACTTATAAAATGGACAATAGAATAGGCGCTTATATGGAGGGTGAGGCTACCCTAGTATTTGATGGGATATTGTCATGGTAATTCACCTGTTATGACTACTATCTCCTCATAGAAGAATCTTTCAGAGGCTGTTATTTCAGCATGAAATCCCATGTTCCTTAATTTTTCTATTGTCTTTTCTATGTTTGAAAGTGATGATTGGACTATTTGGATTCTACCACCCTTTTTTAGGTGATTTTTAACATTTTTGAGGAAGCGGTCTATTATGGTTCTACCATCTTCTCCCCCGTCCCAAGCTTTGTCAATGATTTCACCTGTAAGATCCTCATTTGAACTTGGAAGATATGGTGTGTTAAATAATATAATATCAAACTTTTCGCCTTTAACAGGTTCAAAAAGATCTCCTTGTAATATTCTTATGTTTGCATTGTTTATTTTGGCGTTTTTCACTGCACATTCGATGGCATAGGGGTTTATGTCTGTGGCTGTTACATTACCCTTTTCGGCGGCGACTATAGCCACTAAACCGGTTCCTGTCCCTATTTCAAGGACTTCATCACCCTCTTTTACCTTAAGGTTATCTGCGAGTAAGAATGTATCCTCCGCTGGAGCATAGACGTTTTCACATACTTGGATTTTGAAATTCTTGTATTTTATCATGACTGATCCTCGAAAATGAAAACATCTTCTATGTGTTCTTTTTTAAGAGCCTTTGTTATCCGGTATGCTAATTCCAATGATGGGTTGTATCTGCCCTTTTCGAGTGCTATGATGGTCTGTCTTGTCACTTGGACCTTTTCTGCAAGTTCTTCTTGTGTAAGGCCCAAATTTTCTCTTAGAACACGTATATTGTTCTTCATATTGTTTAAGCTTCTTTTTCTAATTTGTAGTAGGTGATGGATTTAACGATCGCTCCTATTATGAGGGCTGTTATCATGAATGGATCGACGTATATCTTTTTTTGCATTGCATTATATAGGAGTTCTGTGAGTATGCCAATGACGAGTATTGTCATCATGGCCCATGCTGCATTTCTTTCTGCTATTGCTTCATGCAAGTATTCTCTTTCATCCTTTTTAACTTTCCACATTACATCGAAAAGGTCTATGAATACGAAAATTAGCCATGCTCCTGTTATGATTGCTCTTTGTTCTGTGTTTAGAGGCGTTAATTGGATGAGAACAAGGAAACTGACGACTCCTGCAATGTAAACTGCACCTTGCCATGTTTTGATACTGATGCCCCATCCACCATATTTTCTTGTTCCAAACCATTCGGGTCTTGCAATTATCATGATGTAAAAAATAGTTTACATGATATTTAAATTTTACTCCAATTTAGTGGCATTGTATTATTTTTTTAAGTTCATTTGAAATTTTAAGTATCTCCTCGGGGGTTAAAGTGAAAACTCGCTTTTCCAACAATCCAGGATCTATAAGATCTACTATTTCCCTTGGATCTGCCTCTTTACTAATTTCATGGAATGATTCGATAAGGGCGTTCCTGGCTTTTTTCTTTTTATGTTGGAAGAGGGCTCTGCAAGTCCTCTCAAATGTTCCATTAATCTTCTCCCTAGGAGTTAATCTGATAAGGGTAGAATCAACCTTTGGCGGGGGTAGGAAGGCGCTTCTTGGAATGTAATCTAAGATCTCAATATTGGCCATGAAATATAAGGCTACTGAAAGGCGTGAATAATCTCTGGTCCCTGGTTTGGCTATCATTCTCTCTGCAAACTCTCGTTGGTACATTAAAATGCCAAATTTAAAATCATATTCAAGTAATTTAAATGTTATAGGTGATGATATCTTGTAGGGTAGGTTGGACACTATCTTGTTGAAGTATGGAAAATCAATTTTCAAGGCGTCCCCTATGATTAGTTCAACATTATTATAATCTTTTAATCTCTCTTTTAGGATGGTGGCGACTTTTTTATCCTTTTCGATGGCTATGACCTTCTCTACTCTTGAAGCTATGGGGATTGTGAGGGTTCCGATTCCAGGGCCGATCTCTAATATGACATCGTCATCCTTTAAATCGGCATAGGATAATATTTTCTGCCTTTTGGAATCATCGATAAGGTAATGTTGACCTAATCTTTTATTTAAATGGAGACCATATTTTTTCAGTATATTTTTAGTTTCAGTTGCTAGATTAACTTTCATTATTTTCTTGGCTCCACCCTTCTTCTGGGCGGTCTTGTGAAAAGTACGTATTTTCTTTTACCTCTTTTTGCCTTATCAACATCTAGTTCCATGAGAACCCTTTTAACGAGTATTTTAACGGGATCTGCTAACATAGGGACTCTTTTTTTAATATCCTCGAAGCTCTCGAATTTTTTTTCTTCACGCGCCTTGAGGATGTCCCACATGTGCTTTTTACCGATCCCTGGTAATAGTTCTAATTGGTGGAGTCTTGTGCTTATGGGTCCTGCTTCATTAAAGAATTTGACGAACTTTTCCTCATTTGATTTTATAATTTCCTCTATGACATAGGGTAATTCAACTCTTGCCGTGGCTGTTAATTCGTTGTGGCGGAGTCGCCTGTTTATCCTAGCTATCTTATCCCTTTTACCCTTCCCTATATAAACTTCCTCGTGTATTTCAAGGTCCACACCAGGTTTTGGTGTTAATTCTAAGAGTGTGAACTCGTCTTTGCCGATGGCCTGGGCTACCGGCTTTCTTTTGAAACCGCCTAGGCCTTCGCTCACATACCCTAATGGGAGATAGTCTAGGATGATGGCATACTCTTCCATAAGACCCAACTCAAAAAATTATGTATTATCTATATTTTTCTATTATTTTCAAGATATTCTCAAAATCTTTATTTTTTATAGGTATCCTTTCTTTGGCGAATATTAGACGGATATCCGCAATATCCTCGGGCATGAGATCTGCAAGTCGAACTGCATGTTTCTTTTTTATATTAGGAAGTTCTGTGAGTTCTTCTATCAATTTTTGCGCGTTCTCATAGTCTATCTTAGAGAATTTTTTCACATGTTCAAGTGCAAGGTTCTGTTCATATGTGAATTCATATTTATCTGCGAATTTTTCTAAAATTACTTTGACTTCTGCCATGGGCACCGGTTCTGTTTCAACGACTTTTTTACCTATCATCATAGATCACTCTTGCAATTGGAGATGTTCTGGTCTTACGATGAGTTTTTTATCCTTTTTACCGTCTTTTATCGTGACAACATATGACTTTCCCATTTTATCAACTATTCGCCCTGTTTTGCCATGGAATCGTGGATGTGGCTGTCCCCTGTGGATGCTAGGGTCTATTATTATATGTACAAGATCATTCACTTCGAAACTTTGGATTTTCCTTGTTATAGGATTTGTCCTCCCAACTCTTTTAGTCCTTTGAAGTTTATGTCTTGTTTTACTCCTGAAACCCTTTGATCTTTTCATATTGTAAACCTCCATGATCTTAAAAAAATTAGATGATCACACAACACAGTGATTTATTTATCTTCTCACCTAAATATTTTCCCCCTCAGGGTTGACAACTTAAGTAACTAACTATTATGGAAGTCCATAAATGCCTCCACATCAAAATTTGAATTATCATTTTAGAGATGATCCCCCCACTTCTATTAGGACAAATCACCACTACTCACTGGGGGGGATCTGTCCCATAAATTTCCTCCAAGGATTAATATGATTTTCTTCATGGATATGAGGTTTCTCTGCTCTTCCGGTCATTTGATGCTCATATTACCGTACAGCGACTTCACTTTAGGCATGGAATGCTTTAAATCTTTTGGAAGAGGGCACTCTCCACTTTCAAGTATTCGTGGGGAGATTCTCTTAGGGACTTACATATTCTTTTTATTTAATTTTACTATTAGCTATTATAGGTATAAGATACAAGATAATATATGAGGTGAATGAATGTGCCGATCGTTTTAGAACCAATACTTACCATTAATTTCATATTTTGTATGATAATTTTAGTAATGGGGTATTGGGGGTTCCGAAAATTTGAAAATCCCCTCCTATTTTATATTGGCTTATCCTTTGGACTTTTCGGGGTGTCTCATTTGGCCCAGTTGACAGGATACCCTAGCAATACACTGGTCCTTATAATAATCCGAAGTATAGCTTACTTACTGGTTATTTTCGCCCTTTTTAACACCATAAAAAGTGGTTAGTTTTGGATTGTGAAATTTGCCGCAAATGTTGGTGTTCTTGGATAAAAATGGAATAGTGTGCCTATAGCCTAACATGGGGGATATCATCCAACTTCTAGGACGTCAAGTTCGATGCATTCTGCGGAAGTGTTAAGTATTTCACTTACACTGGGTTTTGTCCTTCCATCATCACCTGAAATAAGCTCTTTTATGTAAAGCCCCCCTTCAGTCTTTAATATAACCTCAAAGGTTCTAGAGTCGATTATATTCCATCTAATATCGATTACTCTTCTTTTCCGTATCTTGTCTGCTCTTCTGTGGGCGACCCTCTTTGGGGTTCTTTGTTTAATCAAATTTAGAGATTTCAGTTTTTCCAAGGCTGATGGTTCGATTTTATCCTTTAATTTTACCTTTGCCTTGTAAATCTTATAAGAAGATGAAGTTTTGATTTCTACTTTACGGTTGCGGTTGGAGAATTTCAAATCTAGAACCTGGATCTTGCCTTTAGCGGATTTATTGATTTCATCAGAAATCTTTTTTAAGTTTATTTTTCTTATCTTCGGTTCTTTAATTTCGAGTACGAAGGGCCTTCCTCTCCCAAGCATTCTCACATCAACATCTTCTCTTCCAGCCCCGTGGAATTTTGACCTTGAACCTTGGGTTGCTTTGAGCGCGGGCTCTGCGACTAATTCTTCAACTGAGGTGGGGTACATTTTACCTGTGAAATTGCACCTTGGACATCCGCGACCTTTACATTCTCTGCAAGGCCATTTGGTCTGGGGTATGCCTCTTACGAGTTTTCTGTATCTGCCTTCTATAAATAATGGGTTTATCTGTATCCATACTCGTGGCTTCGATTTTCTGAAGTCAACCTTAACAACAATATCAGGGTTTTCGAAGTCTACTCCACAATTAAATCTTTTTTTTAGGATTTTCCCGAGTTCTCTGTTAATTTCTTTTTTTATGCTTTCAACTTCTATGTTTAATATTTCGTTTATCTTTTCATCAGCACTTAATAGGTTTTCTGGTAGTCTGCTTCCTACTAGTATGGTTGAAAATTCAAGGTTTAATTTTTTTATTTTCTCTTCGACATAGTCTGCTGTTTTTTCAAGGTCTTCTAATATTCCTTTACAGATTTTGCATTCAACAGTTGATTTTTTTAATTTGAAGGTTTCAATCAGGCTTTCAGCCCTTTTAACATTACCTGGTCCCGGTAGAATATCTGAGAATTTGCGTCCAAGACAATTTGGGCATATGCTCCCATCTGTGATGTCCAGTAGTTTTTCTAGTCTCTTTTCGGTCTCCATCTTTGACTCCCTAGCGTAAGAATTGTCTCATTAATTGTCCCATCGGACCTCCCCTGTTCCGCCTTCCAAGGCCTTTCATGGCCTTTTTTGTAACCTTGTAATATTTTAGGAGTTCTTTAACATCTTCGTTCCTTGTGCCTGAGCCCCTTGCAATCCTTTTTATCCTTGAGTGTTTGATCGCTTCTGGATGGTCCAATTCGTATTCTGTCATGGAGTCCATTATGGTAAGGTATTTTTTGATTTTTTCTTCTGTTGCATCGGGCGCATTCTTTGGCAGTTTATCAAGGCCTGGTATCATGTTTATAACTTGTTGTAATGGCCCCATTTTCCCCATCATCTCGAATTGCGATTTCATCTCCCTTAGGGTGAATCTGCCCGTGAGAATGGCGTCCACTGCCTCTTCACTTACTTCTTGTTCTTCTGCGATTTCTTCTGCTTTTTCTAGCAAGCTTCTGATGTCACCCATTCCTAGGAGCCTGGATATGAACCTTTCGGGGTCGAATACCTCGAAATCTTCTAATTTTTCACCTGTGCCTATGAATTTTATTGGGGCTCCTGTCTCTGCAACTGCTGATAATGCGCCACCACCCTTGGCTGATCCGTCAAGTTTTGTCACTATTATTGACCCAACTGGGGTGCTCTGGGAGAATGCTCGGGCTTGTTCTTTTGCTTGTTGTCCTATTGTACCGTCGATTACGAGTATTGTCTCATCTGGTTTGATTGCAGTTGATAGTTGCTCCATTTCTTCGAGTAGGTGTTTTTCTTCTTTGTGGCGTCCTGCCGTGTCAAAGATTATGACGTCGTAGTCTTTGAATTTTTCAAGTCCTTTATTCGCGATTTCTAGCGGGTTTTTGTTTTCTGGTTCTCCATAAACTGGTATGTTGATCTCTTGTGTGAGTTGTTTTAACTGGTCAAATGCGGCTGGTCTCCATGTGTCTGTGCATACTATGGCTGTGTTCAGTCCTTTCTTTTGGAGGTGGCGGCTTAACTTACCTATGGTGGTTGTTTTACCACTCCCTTGCAGTCCTATGAAGAGTATCTTATATGGTTTTTTGTCTATTTTGAGGGGCTTTGGAGTTTCTCCAACAAGTTTCACCATTTCTTCGTATACTATCCTTATGATATGCTCTTTTGGGGTGACACCCTTTGGAGGTTCTTCATTGAGGGCTCTTTCTTCTATTGACTTGGATAATTTGAATACTAGTTTTATATTAACATCTGCTTGGATTAGTGCACGTTGTATATCCTTTATAACCTCTTTCACCACTTCTTCATCTACTATGGTCATCCCTGCCAATTTTTTCATGGTCTTTGCAAGACTCTTGCCTAGTTTGCCTAACATGATAATCACTATGAGAAAATTAGATTAATAACTACAAAACTATATTAGAGATATCATAAATTTATATTTATCGAATATGAAATCCTGTGATGGAAATGCTAAAAATATTGGAGAAAACATTGAAAAAAGCACCCATCATAAAAAAAGGAGAGTATAATTACTTCGTGCACCCAATAACCGATGGAATACCACTCACAACCCCTGAAATGCTGGAAGAGGTGGTTGATGAGATAACAAGACGCTATACTCTAGATGTTGATAAGATAGTGTGTATAGAGGCCATGGGCATCCACCTTGCCACAGCATTGTCACTTAAAACAAGAATACCATTCGTCGTTGTAAGAAAACGCGAATACGGCCTCCCAGGCGAAGTCGCAGTCCACCAAACCACAGGATACAGTGAAGGAGAATTATACATCAACGGCATCAAAAAAGGTGACAGACTCCTTGTCATAGACGACGTTGTAAGTACTGGGGGGACACTATTAGCAGTCCTAGAAGCTCTCAAAAAAATGGACGTAGAAGTGGCTAAAGTCATAGTTATAATAGAAAAAGGCGAAGGTAAAAAACTCGTAGAAGAAAAAACAGGCTACAAAATAAACACACTGATAAAAGTGGATATCGTCGATGATAAAATAATAACAAGCCCCCCAGAGGAGGCCTAGATTGGCAGATTACCAATTTGAAACACGCAAAGTCATAGAAAAGATTAAAGAGTATAATCCCAGGATAATAGGATTACAGTTCCCAGACGGCCTTAAAATCCATGCACTAAAGCTAGTCCGGCAACTCGAAAAAGAACTCGAGGTCACTGTTATAATATCCGCCGATCCATGTTATGGTGCATGTGACATTGCAGATACCAAACTAGAAAATATAGTGGATCTTCTAATACATTATGGTCACACACCTTTACCACTCGATTATAAGATCCCAGTCATCTTCGTGGAAGCATACGCTAAAATTGATATAATACCAGCCCTCAGATCATCTCTCAGATTATTATCTGGATATGAAAAGATAGGAGTGGCCACCACCACCCAACACTTACACCTACTTGATGAGGCCATAAAATTTTTGGAAGATCATGGAAAGAGGGTTCTCTCAGATGAAGGGGTTGGTACGAGGAGGGGGCAAGTTTTAGGTTGTAATTTCTCATCGGTTAAAAAATTAAACGTGGATGCTTACCTATTTATTGGTAGTGGAGATTTCCACCCTCTTGGTATAAGATTATCCACAGGGAAACCAGTTATCGCGGCAGATCCATACACTGGAGAGGCGAAAAGCATTGAGGATTTCGCTGATAGGATTTTAAGAATAAGATTCGCGGCCATTACAAGGGCGAGAGAAGCTGAGAAATGGGGGGTTATAATGTCATCTAAGAAGGGCCAGGAGAGGCTATCATTGGCTCTCAACTTGAAGCAGATGCTTGAAGAGTCTGGAAGAGAAGCGTTTATAATAATATTAGAGGATATTTCACCAGAGTTACTCGTCCCATTCAGGGAATTGGATGCTTTTGTGGTTTCTGCTTGTCCAAGAATGCCTATAGATGATTATCATTTGTATGATAGGCCTATTTTAACCCCTATAGAATTGGAGATAGCCCTTGATAAAAGGAGATGGGAAGATTATACCTTGGATGAGATCATATTCTAGGGATACAAAGTATATATATGAGAAGATAAAAAATGTAGATTTAGAAGGACTCACACTATTTTTTTATATTAATCTTATTGAGGTGAATTGATGAAGGCAAAATCTGGGGATTTTGTTTTTCCAGGGGATTCATTAGCGGTGATAGAAGAATTCGTACCGGCAGAGGGGACATACGAAGAAAAGGGTAAGATAAAGTCGCTCTTTGTAGGCGAAGTTGCAAGGGATGAGAAAAATAAACGCATAAAAGTCATATCAAAGACGGAAACACCACCAATATTAAAAGAAGGTGTAGTAGTCATCGGAGAAGTTATCGAAGTAAAGGGTCAAAGGGCCCTAGTAAGGATACACCATGTTAAGGGCAGTTCAAGAGCCCCCGTAACATCATTCGTGGGTGCAGTTCACATTTCACAGGCGACAAATGGCTACCTATCAAAGTTGACAGAAGCCTTTAGGATAGGTGACATAGTCGAGGCTCGTGTAAGCAGACTAGTGGGATTAACTGGCATAGACCTCCAAACCACCCAGAAAAGCCTAGGAGTTATAAAGGCTATGTGCACCCGTTGCAGACACTTCATGAAAAAAGTAGGAAAAGACGAAGTTATCTGCCCAAATTGTGGAAACAGGGAGAAGAGGAAACTCTCCACAGACTATAGGCTCAAATAGTATTGGAGGAGGGAAAGTGAAGATTATCCGCGACGAAAAGGATGAAATGGAAATAATACTTGAAGGCGAAACCCACACACTCTGTAATGCTTTGCGCAAAATCCTCCTAGAAGACGAAACCGTGAAAGCCGTAGCATATTCCATAGACCATCCCATAATAGGGGAACCCCACATGTACATAAGAGGGGATAACCCTCGAAAATCCCTTAAAAAGGCTGCTAAGACGCTTAAAGAAAGGTCTAAAGAATTCAAAGACCTCATAGAGCGGTCTAGTCCATGAAAGAGAAAAGATTCAGGAAGATAAAATCTGAGATAAGAATCTTGGGTATCGATGACGCCCCATTCACACCCCATAGTAAAGATGATGTCCTAGTTGTTGGCACCGTCTTTAGGGGCGGTTCATGGTTGGATGGTGTCCTAACAACCCATATAAAAGTTGATGGAACTGATTCTACCTCTAAGATAATTGAAATGGTTAAAAATTCAAGACACCTCGACCAATTAGGTGTTATAATGTTAGATGGGATAACACTAGGCGGTTTCAATGTCGTTGACGTGGAAAAAGTATTCAAAGAGACTGGATTGCCAGTTATAGTTGTTATAAGGAAAATACCTGATTTCAAAAAGATAAAAAGAGCCCTCAAAGGAAAATTTGAAGATTGGGAGTGGCGATGGGATGCCATAAAAAGAGCTGGTAAAATATACCCAGTAAAGGATGATGACACCATCTACATACAAGTGAAGGGTATAAAATTGGAGGATGCCATAGAGATAGTTAGAATTTCAACCACAAGGAGCGCGATCCCAGAGCCTATAAGAGCAGCCCATCTTATCGCAGCAGGAGTTGAAAAGGGCGAATCAAAGGGTAACGCCTAGACATAGAAGGTGATCGAAATATACAAGAATCCTCTCCTAACAGTGGATATTGTTATCATCTGCCCCGATGATAATATCATACTCATTAAAAGGAAAAAGAACCCATATAAAGGGTTCTGGGCGATCCCAGGCGGCTTCGTAGAGTATGGGGAGAAGGTTGAGGAAGCGGCCTTAAGAGAAGCATATGAAGAGACAGGTTTAAAAGTGGAATTAGATCATCTGTTAGGTGTCTATTCAGATCCAGATCGCGACCCCCGTGGGCATGTTATAAGCATATGTTTCATAGCCCATCAAATCGGTGGAAAATTAAAAGCAGATACAGATGCCAGTGAAGTTTCCAAGTTCAAATGGGAAGAACTGAAGAAGATAAAATTAGCATTTGATCATGCCATAATACTTAGGGATGCATACAACTTCATAAAAAATTATAAAAAGTAAAAATGTACAGAATAGAGGTCACTGGTAAAAATATCAAAGAATAATTTTTTCATAATTAGGGAGGAAGAAGATGGAATTTTGTCCAAAATGTGGAGCTATAATGTTCTCAGACAAAAAAAAGTTTAAATGTAAATGTGGATATGAAAAGAAGATAACAAGGGAATTATCAGACAAGTACAAGATAGCCGAGAAAATTGAAAGCAAGGAAAGCGTCATATTCACAGGTGAAGATGTTAGAACCCTCCCCACAACCAAGGCCGAATGTCCTAAATGTGGGAACAAAGAAGCTTTTTGGTGGATGCAACAGACAAGAAGGGCTGATGAAGCCGAAACACGCTTCTTAAGATGCACCAAATGTAAATATACATGGAGGGAATACGATTAAAGACTCCAATAAAATCTTCAAAGATTTGAAAAAGAATATCCCCAAGATAGAATTCAAAAAATACAACCCACAGGATATAATAGGATTAAAAAAAACTAGGAAAATTCTAGAGGATAAAAAGGACGAAATTATATTATATGGTGGCATTTTCATAGGCATACTATTTCTCATATCAGGCATCTTATACTTGAATTCACCCGTTAAAAAAGTAGCAGATAATGTCATATTTGGTGAACACGCCGTCATGGCAATCTTCCTCATGATAATAGGGATCCTAGTTATAGTAACCGCACTGAAAGAGAAAATCATTTCAAAAACGCCCTTAGCCGACATGTATACTGAGATGAAAGCTATTGAAAATGAAAAGGATAAAAAAGATAAAAAGAATAACATCGAATAATCCCTCATGAGGAGTGTATCCCACCCCCTACAGGAAATTTTAAAGAGAAAAATTGAGGAGGACTATGAATGTTTAAGGCGGAATTGAATGACCCTAACATTTTAAAGACAAGTTTTGATGCTATTTCATCGATTGTTGATGAAGTCCAAATACAAGTAGACAGTGAAGGCATGCGCTTAGATGCCCTTGACAGGAGCCATATAACCTTCGTACACCTTGAACTCCATAAGGAACTATTCGATGAATATGAATGCCCAGAACCTGAGAAGATTAACGTGGATACAGAGGAGCTCATGAAGGTCCTTAGACGCGCCCGGGCAGGTGATCGTTTAATAATCACAAGTGATGATACCAACCTTATATTAACATTTGAAGGCGAGGCCACACGCCAATTCAAGATAAGATTAATAGATATCGAATACGAAACTCCCCAGCCCCCAGAGATAGGATATGAAAACGAGTTTGAGGTCCCATTCTCGCTCTTGAAGGATGCGATAGCAGATATTGACATATTCTCTGATAAGATCACCTTCAAGGTTGACGAAGAGAAATTCATAGTATCTTCCACAGGAGAATTTGGCGATGCCATGATAGAATATTATCATGGCGAAAAAATAAAAGAACCCGCAAGGAGCGTATATTCACTCGACAAGATCAAAGAGATGCTAAAAGCTGATCGATTCAGTGAAACAGCCATTATAAACCTTGGAAATGATATGCCCCTCAAGTTGACATTAAAAATGCCAAATGATGAAGGCGAATTAAGCTTCCTCCTCGCCCCACGCTTAGAAGCCGAAGAATAGTATGGGGATGAATAATTTTGGATGATTTCTTCAGGGAACTTAGGAGGATACAAAAAAGAGAAAGGGACGAACGTGGACTTGCAAGGGTAGGTGATGATTTCTACAAGAAAACCCATGATTACATGAAAAAACTCATGGGCACACTAAGCAAAGACCCGTTAAATACCAAGGGACACCACCTTCTAAGGGATGTTCAAAGGATAACCACGGAAATATGTGAACGTAGGGAACATAAAATAACTGATATTGCGATCATGAACGTCCAAAGATCATATAATCTTTTCAATAAAAACCCTAAATTAGATTTGGAGGATAAAAGTCCACCTAATCTAACCCCTGAAGAAAAGAAATTATATTCATCTATCATAAGTCTTTTAATTGAACACCGCTCTAGGGTATTCCCAATATTACAAAGCAAACCAACAAGCAAAGAAGACTTCAATGAAAAAGAGAAAATAAAATCCGACGAAAACGAAATCGAGACGATCATAGTATATGATGAGGTGCCATCAGCAGTTGTTGGTGTCGATGAAAAGGTTTATGGGCCATTCAAACCCCAGGATATTGTCAGATTACCATCTATCACCGCAAGGATATTTGTAGATTCTGGCAAAGGACGGCTTATTAAACATAGATAATCCAACGCCACCAAAGTTATAAATAGACAATCATTGATATAATAGAATGCAAAAAAATAATTACCATGAAGATTATTTTTTACCATTCTAAAATTATATTCTGAGGTGATTACAAAATGAAGATTCCGAAGGAAAGAAGAACTTACTGTCCATATTGTAGGAAACACACCATCCATGAAGTGCTAGAGTCAAAAAGGCGTAAAGCCAGCGAATTAAAATGGGGTCAGAGACAGTTCAGGAGGGTTACCGCAGGTTACAGGGGATATCCAAGACCATTACCATCAGGTAATAAACCTGTGAAAAAATTAGACTTACGCTTAAAATGTAAAGAATGCGGAAAATCTCACACAAAAAGAAGAACATTCAGAGTTGGAAGAGTCGAATTCACCACATAATTTGGGGTGTGGCCATGTTCTATGAGAGTAGGAGCAATTTTTTACGGGTTAAATGCCTAGATTGTGGGAACCAACAGATAGTGTTCGACAGGGCCGCATCCTATGTAAAATGCATAATATGTGGTAAGACATTAGTGGAACCAACTGGTGGCAAAGCAAATATAAAGGCCCAGATCCTAGAGGTTTTAGACTAAGGTGTTTTCATGGTTAGAAGGAGAAGAGAATGGCCCGAAGAAGGCGAATTAGTAGTTGCAACTGTGCATAAAGTTTTAAGTTATGGTGCATTCGCAAAACTTGAAGAATATCCTGGTAAAGAAGCTTTCATACACATCTCAGAGGTTTCATCTGGTTGGGTTAAGAATATAAGAGATTTTGTCAGGGAAAATCAGAAGATCGTAGCTAGGGTGTTAAGAGTCAACCCTGAAAAGGGACATGTTGACGCTTCCATGAAACGTATAAGAGATGATCAGAGACGTAAAAAGATACAAACTTGGAAGATTGAGCAAAAGGCTGAAAAATTTTTAGAATTAGCAGCTAAAAGTTTAGGTAAAAACCTTGACCAGGCCTACGAGGAAGTAGGCTATGATCTGATGGACATATTCGGCGATCTTTACGGTGCATTTGAAACAGCGGCAGATGAGGGTGAAAAAGCATTAATAGAAGAGGGGGTCCCTGAAGATTGGGCTAAGGCGATTACCAAAGTCGCTAAGAAGAATATAACACCCCCAGAGGTTCAAGTAACTGGTTATGTGGATATTAAATCCTATGCACCTAATGGTATAGAGATAATTAAAAAGGCCCTCAAGGCCGCTCAGAAAGTAGGGGCGGTCGTACAAGCTGTTGGAGCACCCCGTTACCGCTTAATAGTTAAATCGACAGATTATCCAACAGCTGAAAAGAAGCTTAAAAAGGCCGCGCAGAAGTGTATAGACATCATAATGAAAGAAGGAGGAAAAGGAGAATTCCATCGTGAATTAACATGAAAATGCGAAAATGTTCTTCGTGTGGAGAATACACACTAAAAGAGAAATGCCCATATTGTGGGGCGAAAACAGGGAATGTAGCCCCGCCAAAATATTCCCCAGAGGATAAGTATGGGAAATATAGGCGCATTTTAAAAAAACAGATGCTCTTTAAAAAAAATAATGGGGGGTAAAAATGAAAGAAACAATAATAAATGTCATAGAAGAAGTGGAATTAGACCATCCGATATTCATAGAAGCTCTACCAGGTATAGGACATGTGGGAAAATTAGCCGCTGATCATATCATCGACGAATTAGATGCTACCAAATTCGCAGAACTTTACTCACCATCATTTCCTCCACAAGTTCTAGTAGATGACAATGGCATTGTAGAACCCATGAAAAACGAATTTTATTACTTGAAATCAGTCGGTAAAGAAAAAAGAGACTACATAATACTAATCGGTAATACACAAGGACTTTCACCAGAAGGGCAATATGAAATCTGTGGCATGATACTAGACTTTGTGGAAAAACATGGCGTCAAAGAGATATACACCCTTGGAGGATTAGCCACAGGACAACCAGTCGAAGTTTCAAAGGTCTACGGCGCCGCCACCAACATAGAACTTGCAAAGAAATTAGAAAAGCATGGAGTCATTTTAAGGTCAGCTGATGGTGGCATAATCGGCGCATCAGGTCTGCTACTAGGAATGGGAAGCCTCAGAGGAATGGAAGGCGTCTGTCTCATGGGTGAAACACCAGGATATTATATAGATGCCGAGGCCGCGAGAGCACTGCTAAACGTCCTCATGGAATTACTAAACTTGGAAATAGACACTGAAAAACTTGAAGAAAGGGCCAAGGAAACCCGTAAGATGATATCAAAGGCTCAGCAGATGGAACAGGAAATGATAGAGAGGATGACGCTCAAACCAGGCGAAGAGGATCTTAGATACATAGGCTGATCATAGATGATAATAAACGCGGATCTACACATACACAGTTGCTTTTCCCAGGCAACATCCCAGAAGATGACCATAAAGAACATAGCCCCACAAGCAAAACTTAAAGGCTTAGACCTTGTAGGCACCGGTGACGGATTTCACCCCAAGTGGCTCAAAATAATCATAGAAAGTACAAAGGCCACAGAAGATGGTATCTATTCCCATGAAGACTGCAATTTCATAATAACAAGTGAAGTTGAAGACTTGAGACGAGTCCATCATCTTCTAATTTTACCATCCATAGAAACAGCCATGGAACTAAAGGAGAAGTTACCATCATCCAACATTAACAAGGAGGGCAGACCCAAGGTTAGAATGCGAGGATCAGAGATAATGGACTTAGTACATGAATATGATGGCCTCATCGGCCCATCCCATGCATTCACACCATGGACCAGCTTATACAAATCCTATGATAGTTACAATGACTGTTATGGTAAAGCACCCGATTTTTTGGAATTGGGCCTCTCAGCCGACACTGACATGGCTGACAGGATAAAAGAACTCCAAAACATACCATTCTTGACGAATTCCGATGCACATTCCCCTTGGCCGCACCGCCTCGGTAGAGAATTTAACCAATTCAAAGTAGATGAAATTTCTTTTTCCGCTATTAAAAAGTCTATAAAGGGGAAGAATATACTTGCAAATTATGGTTTCGATCCAAGGCTTGGTAAATATCATCTCACAGCGTGCACGCGCTGTTACAGAGTCTATGAACCTGAGGAGGCTATAAAACTTGGCATGAAATGTTCATGTGGTGGAACCATCAAAAAGGGTGTAGATTATCGGATACATGAAATAGCCACATGGAAAAAGCCACATCATCCAAGTCATCGCCCACCTTATATCCATATCATGCCACTTGCCGAGATAATTAGCATGAAGCATGGGAAGGGTGTTACAACACGTTATGTCCAAAGGATTTGGGGAAAACTTGTAAAAGAGTTCGGCAATGAAATAAGAACGCTCCTTGACGCCCCATTAGACAAGATAAGGGAAGTGGATGGCGAAACCGCCCTCGCAATAAAAGCTTTTAGGAATGGCTCCCTCATCATAATACCCGGTGGTGGGGGCAGATACGGTGAAATAAGATTTCCAGAAAACACATTGGACGCTTATTTCAAATAGGATCTTAATTATTCGTCCATAGCCCCCTAAAATTTATTTGGGAAAACAAGCGCCCATGAAACAATAATATTAAAATATTGTGGGATTTTAAGGGTATCATATTATAATCACAAAGATTAGGTGCAATCTTCTGCGAATCCATTGGGCGAAGAACCTTCTAATGAGTGAACGGACCCGCCGGGATTTGAACCCGGGACCTTCGGATTAGGAGTCCGATGCCCTATCCAGGCTAGGCTACGGGCCCCCTCAATTGGTGAAAATTTTTTTTTGTAGCGGACCCGCCGGGATTTGAACCCGGGACCTTCGGATTAGAAGTCCGACGCCCTATCCAAGCTAGGCTACGGGCCCCTCTACTATGGATAAAAAAATTGTAAATTTTTAATATATAAAAATATTTGCCCTTTGTCTACATGTATATTGGTGTTTCTGTTGGGGTTGTGGGTGTTTCTGTTTTGTGCACTTTTTCTGCTAATTTTTTAAGCCTTGATTCGATTGCTTGGGCTTCTTCTAGTAATGGTTCTGTATCTACTTCGAGGCCTAACATTTTGTTTAGGACTTCGACTACTTCTGCCGCTGCTCTTGGATCTGGGTAGGGTGTTAGTATCTCGCCGAATAAGCAAGAAGCTGGTATGTTTTCTATAGCGCATCTTGTTAGTAATGTTCCTGAGATCCCGTTTATGTTCCCGAATGGTAATATTGGTATGTCCAGTTTTCCAAGTCTTTTCAAGGCGTCTTTACTGTTAGCTGCTCCTGCGACTAGGTGTGACTTTTGTCTTACAATGACGCTGTTAAATGTTATTAATTCCTTGCTGTTGTTTCTT
Organism: Methanothermobacter tenebrarum; assembly: GCF_003264935.1. Lineage (NCBI taxonomy): Archaea > Methanobacteriati > Methanobacteriota > Methanobacteria > Methanobacteriales > Methanobacteriaceae > Methanothermobacter > Methanothermobacter tenebrarum. The sequence goes on along the minus strand of NZ_QLOE01000002.1, from coordinate 183,722 downwards.
TTCATCCATTTTACCATTGCATTGGTCATGTCATAGACTACTGAGGATGGTAGGATGAAATCTGATAGGAAGAGTACTAGTCCTTCTCCTTCATATATTCTGAAGGGGTGTATTGCAACACCCCTGTAGAGGACTGCTAGGGGCGGGAAATATTTGGAGTCGATGTATCCTATTTCCCTCATCTTGAGATCGTCTACTAAGAGCCATCCTACGATGTTGCCTATCAGCCCCAAGCCTGGGGATCCTTCAAGGACTATAGCGTTTTCAATCTCTTCAGATACTATTGTGCATGATTCATTCTTTGTTTCGACCTTCATGGTGGTGCACCACCGCCCCCGCCTATGTTTTTACCAGTGATGGGATCTATATGGATTTCTCCTACGATTTTACCATTCTTTTCTATTGGCACTACATATACTGGTTCGCCGCCTATGGTGACGAGGCGTGGTGTTCCTGCTTTAGCGCCTTCTTCTTTTATGTATTTCTGGGCTATACTTTGGGCTTCTGATGGACCCACGGGATAACCTCCATTACCCCCAATACCAATACCGTTTGAAGAACTGCCGGATCCTCCTGCACTCCCACCTGAACCATCGCCTGCGCCTGTAGGACCGACTGATCCGCCTGCTCCGCCTCCGGCCCCCCCTGATCCGCCTCCGGTCCCTTGGGAATGTGGTGTGGTGCTATCAGGGGTTGTTGGTTGCCATAAAATTTTGGGGTTGTTGCTTATCTGGTAACCTGCTGCGATGGCTCCGATGATTAGAACTATCGTCACTGAAATTATAATCTTGGAGTCTATCATCAATTCTCACCCTTTAACTTTTTATTGGATTTGATGTGAGCTGCCCCCTTATGATAGGGGGTTTCCAGTATTTTATCTGATGTTTTAAAATTCCAGCTTCCTATGCTGGTTTGGAGGGGTTCGCATCTTCGCCATATCATGTTTTTCATCGAAGCAGGGGGTATCTTTAACGAGTTTTGAACCCTCTATGTGGGAATATCCACAGAAAAATATTTAGAGATTGAATATATTTAAATTTTTCTCTATTTCCTTTAAGAAGGAGGCTTTCTCGTTGAAAAAATTGCATGGTATTATCTATTAGCATTTTTTATGATTTTATTAATTTTTATTAATTTTTTATTCTAATATAAATACTTTTCAGTTTTTCTTTAATTGAAAAACTTATAACATTTAAAAATATTTATATAAAATTCGATGGTTTTTTTGAACTCTAAAAAGAAGAGGTGATACACTTGAGCGAAAGGATTGTTATATCGCCGACCAGCCGACAGGAAGGCCATGCAGAACTTGTCTTGGAAGTCGATGACGAAGGTATTGTGACAAAGGGGCGATACTTCAGTATTACCCCCGTGAGGGGTCTTGAAAAGATGCTACTCGGAAAGGCCCCAGAAACAGCACCAGTATTCACACAGAGAATTTGTGGAGTTTGCCCCATACCCCACACATTAGCATCAACTGAAGCCGTGGAAGACTCACTCGACATTGAACCCCCAAAAGCCGCTAAACTACTCCGAGAATTAACATTAGCCGCACACCACGTAAACAGCCACGCAATACACCACTTCCTCATAGCACAAGACTTCGTCCCAGAAAACCTCATGAAAACAGCAATAGAATCAGTATCAGAAATAAGGAAAAACGCCCAATACGTAGTAGACATGGTCGCAGGAGAAGGCATACACCCCTCAGACGTTAGAATAGGGGGAATGGCCGACAACATAACAGAACTCGCAAGAAAAAGATTATACGCAAGACTAAAACAACTCAAACCCAAATTAAACGAACACGTAGAACTCATAATAAGCCTAGTCGAAGAAAAAGGACTCCCAGAAGGACTAGGCGCACACAACCAACCAACACTGGCAACACACCAAATATATGGTGACAGGACAAAATTCGACCTAGACAGATTCACAGAAGTCATGCCAGAAAGCTGGTACGACGACCCAGAAATAGGAAAAAGAGCATGCTCAACAATACCCCTATACGATGGAAGAAGCGTAGAAGTAGGGCCAAGAGCAAGATTCGTAGAATTCCAAGGCTTCAAAGAAAGAGGAGTTGTAGCACAACACGTAGCCAGAGCACTCGAAATGAAAACCGCACTCTCAAGAGCCATAGACATATTAGATGAGCTTGACACATCAGCACCAGTAATGGCAGACTTCGACATAACCGGAACAGGAAAACTAGGAGTCGGTGCAATAGAAGCTCCAAGAGGACTAGACGTTCACCTAGCCCAAGTAGCCGATGGCAAAATACAATTCTACAGCGCCCTCGTCCCAACAACATGGAACATACCAACAATGGGACCAGCAACCGAAGGCTTCCATTACGAGTATGCACCACATGTCATACGGGCATATGACCCATGTCTATCATGTGCAACCCACGTGATGGTCATCGACGACGAAGAGAAAACTCCTATAAAAAGTGAAATGGTCAGGATCTAAACTATGCCATACGACGCTGAGATTCTAATAGTGGGCTGTGGAAACATCCTATTCAAGGATGACGGTTTCGGCCCTGCGGTAATCCAAGCCCTTGAAGAACACTTCAAAGACAAGAAAAAACCAGACAATGTCATGTTCATCGACGCAGGTACTGGCGGTCCACATTATGTGTTCTCACTTCCCCAAGAATCTTGGAGGAAGATAATAGTCGTGGACGTCGTGGAATTCAACGCAGAACCCGGAACTCTAAGGAAATTTAGTCTCGAAGAAATCCCAAAAGGATCCTATGAGAACATGCATTCATGGCCGGTTAACCAGCCCCTCCATGAACTCAGCGAAAAAATCGAAGTGGTGGTAATAGGGTGTAAACCAAAGGAAATATCCGCCCCTTATGTGGAAATGGGCCTCACACCCCCAGTAGAGAAGGCCATTCCCAAGGCTGTTAAGATGATTTTAAACGAAATTGGGGTTTACCAATGAGCTTAATTGCCCGTATTAAAAGATTTTTAGGATTGGAGGCTAAACCTGAAAAAGAGGAAAAAGTTGTTGAAGTTCCAAAAGAGGAGGTTGAGAAAGTGGCTGAAGAAGAAAAAGCAAAACCAAGAATAGGTTACATCCACCTAAGTGGGTGTACAGGAGATGCAATGTCGTTAACCGAAAATTACGACATCCTTGCAGATTTACTAACTGACATGGTAGAGATAGTTTATGGACATACCCTGGTGGATGTATGGGAAATGCCCGAGATGGATCTCGCCCTAGTGGAAGGATCCGTATGCTTGCAGGATGAACACAGCCTAAAAGAATTGAAGGAGGTAAGAGAGAAGGCCAAACTAGTATGTGCATTCGGCTCATGCGCTGCAACAGGCTGCTTCACAAGATATGCCAGAGGAGGCCAACAAGCACAACCAGCACACGAATCTTTCGTACCCATATCATCTATAATAGATGTTGACTTGGCCTTACCAGGATGCCCACCATCACCCGAGATTATAGCCAAGGCCGTTGTAGCGCTTCTAAACGATGACATGGACTACCTTAAACCCATGTTAGATCTTGCAGGCTATAACGAGGCTTGTGGATGCGACTTACAGACCAAGATAGTTAACCAGGGCCTCTGCATAGGATGCGGTACATGTGCCATGGCTTGCCAGACCCGAGCCCTTGAAATGATAAACGGAAGACCACAACTCAACAATGACCGTTGCATAAAATGTGGAATATGCTACATCCAATGCCCAAGGAGTTGGTGGCCAGAAGAACAGATAAGGAAGGAGTTAGGATTATAGGGAGGCTGTGAAGATGGTTTTAGGAAAATACAAAGAAGTATTTGCTGCCCGATCAACCGATAAAGAGATTTTGAAGATTGCGCAAGATGGGGGAATTGTAACAGGACTACTATCATATGCCCTTGACGAAAAGATAATTGAAGGTGCAGTGGTCGCTGGTCCAGGAGATGAATTCTGGAAACCAGAACCTATAGTTGCAATGACATCAGATGAGCTGAAAGCAGCTGCAGGCACCAAGTACACATTCTCTCCAAACGTTTGGATGCTTAAAAAGGCTGTTAGGCAATACGGTATAGAAAAATTAGGTACAGTGGGCATACCCTGCCAGTTAATGGGTATAAGGAAGATGCAAACATATCCATTCGGTGTCAGATTCCTCGCTGATAAGATAAAGTTACTCATTGGAATATTCTGCATGGAGAACTTCTCATACAGTTCACTGCAGACATTCATCTCAGAGAAAATGGGACTCAGCCTAGAACTAGTAGAGAAAATGGACATAGGTAAAGGAAAATTCTGGGTCTACACCCAGGATGATGTCTACACTCTACCACTTAAGGAAACCCATGGATATGAACAAGCCGGTTGCAAAGTATGCAATGATTATGTAGCCGAACTTGCCGATGTATCAACAGGATCTGTGGGCACTCCTGATGGATGGTCCACAGTATTCCTAAGAACGGATACCGGAGAGTCCATATTCAAGGATGCGCTTGAAGCAGGCTTATTCGAGACCAAACCTATAGAAGAGGTCAAACCTGGCTTAGGAATGCTTGAAAAGTTGGCGTCACAGAAAAAGGAAAAGGCAGAGAAGACTATTGCCGAGAGAAAGGAGATGGGGTTACCCACACCCTATTAATCCCCTTATTCTCTTTTTTTGAGAGCCTATATTTTTGGTAGTATCCTCATTATAGAGGGTAACACGGCTATTAAAAGTATTATGTAGATTATCCCTAAGATTATCCCTGCTATGGCTAGATATTTTCCGTTTAGCTCTTTTTCCCTGACTTCCTTGAGGGCTAGTATGCCGAATATTATCGCTAATATTGCCTTCTCTGCTCCAAAAAGCTGTATAAAAGCGCATATTCCAATAATTATACTTGCAATGGCAAAACTACTTCTCATATCAACTCACCTTTATAAGATTTTTCATAGCATTTTTAAATGCCTCGTACATTTCCTGGTTATATGCTATGAATAGTATCTTCCCTATTTCCTCAGGGAATTCTTTTACGGCTTCCATCATGGCTTGGGCTGCTTTGTCTTTTGGCACTCCACCAACACCCGTGCCCATACCAGGGAAGGCTATTGATGAAATTTTAAGTTCAGATGCCTTTTTTAAGGCTGCAAGTGTCGCTTTCTTTACTGCCTTTATGTTTGATGGTTGTGCAGGCTCTTCCATTGTTGGGGCGTGTATAACATACTTTGCCTTTAATCTCCCCGCGGTTGTTGCTATAGCCCCACCTATGGGTATGGGCGCCTTTGAAATCGCCTCTTTTTCTATATCAGCGCCGCCTTTCTCTTTTATTGATAATGCCACGCCTCCCCCCATTAGACCATAGGAATTGGCAGGGTTAACTATGGCATCAACTTCGATATTGGTAATGTCACCCTTTTTTACTTGGATTTTATTTTCTCTGCCCTGCAAGGCCCTTAACGCTCCCTCTTATCATTGTGTAATTTTCTTGGCCATTATTACTAGTCCAAAACCTCGATCACTATTTAAGAACAAATTGTCGAATTTGAAAAGATGTTTTAGTATGGGCGCGCTTATTTTTTTCATCCGCCTTGGTAGAACTGGTCTGGTTTGTGAGGTGTTGGTTTTATCCTCTTTTCCCGTCTTTTTTTGCATTTTTTCCTCAATTTTTAAATAGGTTCCTAGGAATAGTCTGATAAATGGGAAACCGTAACATAGTATCCTTGTCGGTTTTAGATTTGCTTTTTTCAATTTATTTTTGATTTCGTCCTTGGAGTATCTTCTAAGGTGGCCGGCTTGTTCGTCTCTTATGTTCCAAAGCTTTTCATTGTGGGGGACGCTGATTAATAAAAATCCATCATTTTTCATCCAAGAATTGATCAATTTTAATAACTTTAGATCTTCATGTAAATGTTCTAACATCTCAAAGCAGACTATAAGATTATATTTTTTCTCTGGTTTGAATTTTAATGCGTTTATATTATGTAATTTGACACTTGGATTATTTTCCATTTTCTCAATTTCGGGTCATTTGGATTGAATGTTTTGAAATATCAACAGCATCAACTTCATATCCTCTCTGAAGCAAATCCACTGTATAGTATCCATACCCACAACCTAAATCTAATGCTCTTTTACCATTCACATCATTTTCAATTTCATCTAAAAGATTGTCAATTAGACCTTTAAGATAGAGGCCTACTGGCCCTTCTAGGATCATAAAAATTCACCCCCCCAATGTGAAAAATTTTCTATATTTTTACTATTTTCTGTGAAAGTAGTATATAAAATTTTGGCGAGAAAAAGTCTTTATTCGGTTATAACTTGGCAGCTGTCCTTTTCAACGATTATTGTATGTTCTGCTTGTGATACCCATGCGCCACTCTTTTCTCGGAGTACATGGTATGGGTAGATCGCCCTTGACTGTATTAGTAGCCTCATAGAAGCGTTAAGTCTTTTGGGGTCGAAGTATTCTGTTAGCCACCTTTGGGCGAATGGTAAACTTTTGTATTCTTGTTTTATCTTTTTGAGAACATTCCTTGCATGGGCTAATCTGAGGGGTCTATCCCTTAAAAATCTGAAAATATATGTCTGGGGCATGTCGGTTACATATCCAATACCATCAGTTGCGAATGGTTCGATAGCGAGAACATCTCCTTCTTCGAGTTTATGTGTATTTTTCTCGTTGATATTAGGTACTGATAATCCTGAATGTAGTATCCATCTATCCATACTATGACCGGTGAGATTGGCTACTGGTTTGAAACCGAAATCATTTATGGTATCCTGGATGATCTTCCCTACTTTTTCGAGTTCTACACCGGCTTTTATTATGCTTATAGCATTTTCAAGAGCCCTCTGGGACGCCTCGATCATTTTCAGGTTTTTTTCAAAATTTTCATCATGGTCTCCTATGAGGATGCTTATGGCGGTATCGGCTATATAACCATCTACATGCGCACCCATATCTAATTTCACAAGATCCCCACTTCTAATCACAGTTTTGTCGTTGGCTGGGGGGGTGTAATGTGCTGTTATATCATTTATTGAAACATTACATGGGAATGCTGGTCTAGCCCCTTCTTTCCGGATATTATCTTCAACGAAATTTACGAGTTCTATAACTGGCAGATCTTCTTGCACGAACCTGGAAGCTTTCCTTCGGATCTTTGATAGTATCCGCCCAGCTTTCTTGTATTCTTCCTCCATGATGATCACATAATACTCATTATGGTCAATAGTGAAATTTTAATCTTATAAACCTATTTATATATCATCTGCTAAAAGAATATATGTGAGGGAGTGGTATGGCTACAAGTAGTGTTATAATACCCCAAAATTTAATGATCTTGATTTTGGCTTTCATAGCATTTGCAGCTATAGTTATAATTGCCATCCAATGGAGGAAGGTCAGGGAAGTGCAGAATAATGTTCTATTACTCGAGAAGGAGATAGAACTCAGAAAAATCTCACTCGTTGAAAAGGATCTTGAATCTAAACGTTTAATGGAGACGACAATACCCCTTCCAAAGGAGCAACAGGAGAAATTAGCGAAGATAAGGAAAGATACCAAGAATATAATGCAAAGAATAGGATATCTTCACAGTGAAATAAGTGAAAGATTAGCGAGACTAGAAGCCCAGACAGAATTCAGAAAACTCGAAGAAATGCTAAAAGACATAGAAAAAAAAGAAAAAGAAATGGATAAAATTTTAAAAAGGGTGAGGGATTAGTATGAGCGCATTAGAACTGTTAGCTATACTTATACTCGCAGGGGCTATAATAGTCTTATTATATTATTATCTCATAGAATCTGGCAATGTTAAGACACGCCTAAGATCCCGTGTTTATAATATGGGGGGAAAACTTACTGAAGAGGAAGGTGGACGCATGAGCGTAAGCGAAAAAGTATCCGATGTAAGCGACAGGATAATCCACAAAGTAAAGGAAGTGCCCATCAGCACAGATATAATATCAAGTAAAATTGACGCTTTCCTAGAAGAAAAAAGCGACGAACTAATAAAAGATTGGGAATTAGCCACAAAAGATGATATAAAAACATTACAAAGCAGATTAGACCTAGTATCACGTAATATAAGCGAATTAGAACAGAGATTCAATGAATATAGAGGTTATACTAATAAAAAACTCGAATCCTTGGACAAAAGACTTAAAAAATTAGAAGATAAAATAAAATAAACCACACACATCAAAATTCAAACTATCCTTACTTATAAAACCACCACAACTTGGCAGCACGCCAAAATACAAATTTAAATACCCTTACACTCCCCCCAAAATGCTAATAGATTCTCCATATATATAAGCAGTTAAAACCTTTCTGTGAATATAGAAAGTCAAAAAATCGAGGTTGTTCAACCCTACACCCACATGGGATTTCCACAAAATAAACTAAAAAACTTACCCATATCCCACAAGAAACTACTCCACCGCCCCAAAACAGATCCTCCCAGGCACGGTGGGGGCGAAAGATTTATATAAGGTTATGATATAATCTACTATTTAGCGGGGTGGGGTAGTCTGGTGATCCCGCGGGGCTCATAACCCCGAGATCCCTAGTTCAAATCTAGGCCCCGCTATTCAATACTATTCTTTGATGGAGTAAGCCGAAGGGCAGCTACCGGCCCCCCACCACACACTCATTGTGTGGGGGGCTGAGGAAACTCCCCCCATCATACAGTATCCACGGTGCCGCAAGGCATCAGCCGAGAGGCTGGGCTCTGGAGCAGAAACGACACGTCCCCCATTTGGATGATAATGAGACCCCAACCACTATAAAGGGGTTGATTGACAGTGGGGGGATCGGTGAAACGGCCAACCCGTGGGATGCAAGGGCAAATACTGCCTATGAGTACTGTACGAGGCAGAGGTAGCCCGCCTAGATAAATGCTGCCATGAACAGAAGGGGGGTTACTCTCGGCATGCTCCATTCAATATATTATAGCATCCTTCATCCTCTGGAACAGACCCTTTTCCTTTTTGATCTCATCACCACTAACCTTCGCAAATTCCCTTAAAAGTTCCTTTTGTCTCTTATTCAACTTTTGTGGTGTTACAACCCTCACTTTCACATATAAGTTGCCACGGCCTTCCCAGTTGATATGGGGCATCCCATAACCTTTTATGCGGAATGTAGTCCCGGTTTGGGTTCCTGGGGGTATTTTAAGTTTGACTGGTTTTTCCATGGTTGGGATTTCAACTATATCTCCTAGGGCTGCTTGGACGAAACTTATTGGTTTTTCAAAATAAAGGTTAGCCCCTTTCCTTTCGAATAATTTGTGTGGTTTTATTTTTATCGTCACGTAAAGGTCGCCTGGGGGCCTGCCCATTGGGCCCATTTCACCTTCTCCTGGAATCCTTAACTTTGAACCGTCCTCAACTCCAGGGGGTATCCTTATATGGATCGTGCTCGTCTTTTTAACCATTCCTGTACCTTTACAATTGTTACATGGTTTTTCAATGATTCTACCTTCCCCATTACAATCCGGACAGGTTTTTATGTTCATTATTTGGCCTAGGAGCGTTCTTTGCACTTGTCTTACCTGTCCTGTGCCGTTACAGGTGGTGCATGTCCTTGTGTTGCTGCCGGGTTCTGCCCTTGAACCATTACAAACAGGACACTTTCTTGTATGTGGGACTTTTATATCGGTTTCCAAGCCGTTGTATGCATCTTCTAGTGTTATTTCGAGCCTATAATTTATATCAGCCCCCTTTTGGGGGCTTCGTCTCCTGCCGAAGCCGAAGATGTCGAATATGTTGCTAAAATCGAAGTCTAAATCTTTGAATATGTCTTCAAAGTTTATGTTTCTGAATATGTCTTCTTGTGTGAACCCTTCCATCCCAGCGTGTCCGAATTGGTCGTATCTTCGCCTTTTCTCATCATCGGATAATACCGCGTAGGCTTCGCTGATTTCTTTAAACTTTTCAGCAGCATTGGGGTCATCGCTAACGTCCGGATGGTATTTCCTCGCCAGCCTCCTATAGGCTCTTTTTATATCTTTTTTACTGGCGTTTCTATCAACACCTAGTATCTCATAATAATCCTTTTTTGGCATAGGTTCACCAAAAAATTGGAGGGGATGGATTAATCTTTTACTTCGTAGTCTGCATCGATTGTATCATCTGAGTCCCCGCTTTCTTGTTGTACTTGTTGGTAGATTGTTGCGCCGATCTCTTGCACGGCCTTTGTGAGTTCTTCTGTCTTTGATTTTATCTTTGTTATGTCATCTCCTTTAAGTTCTTCTTTTAATTCTTCGATTAATTTTTTGATTTTCTCTTTCTTATCAGAGGGTATTTTCTCTGATAGTTCATTTAGGGTTTTTTCTGCTGTGTATATCATGGAGTCTGCATTGTTTCTGATTTCAACTTCTTTTTGTCTTTTACGGTCTTCTTCAGCATACTTTTTGGCTTCTTCAATCTTCTTTTTTATTTCTTCTTCTGATAGTTTATGTGGTGCTGTTATTTTCATGGCTTGTTCTTTTCCTGTTCCAAGGTCCTTTGCTGACACGTTTAGTATGCCGTTGGCGTCAATGTCGAATGTTACTTCTATTTGTGGCACTCCCCTTGGGGCGGGTGGTATGCCTACTAATTGGAATCTACCAAGGCTTATGTTATCCTTTGCCATTGGCCTTTCACCTTGTAATATGTGTATGTCTACTGCTGTTTGGTTGTCGGCTGCTGTTGTGAATATTTGGCTCTTTCGTGTGGGTATTGTTGTGTTTCTTTCGATTAATTTGGTGAATATACCCCCTTGTGTTTCGATGCCAAGGGATAATGGTGTCACGTCTAATAGTACAATATCTTTTATTTCACCTGCGAGTACTCCGCCTTGTATGGCCGCTCCCATTGCCACGCATTCCATTGGGTCGATTCCACGTTCAACTGGTTTGCCCATGAAGTCTTCGACGAATTTTTGGACGATTGGCATCCTTGTGGGCCCACCTACTAGTATTATTTTGTCGATGTCTTCTTTACCCATCTTAGCATCTTTTAGGGCTTGTTCCATTGGCCCTGCACATTTTCGGACGATTGGATCTACTAGTTCTTCTAGTTTTGCCCTTGTCAGCGTATGTATGAGGTGTTTGGGGCCGCTGGAGTCTGCTGTTATGTATGGTAGGTTTATTTCGGTTTGTACTGTTGATGATAGTTCTATTTTGGCTTTTTCGGCGGCTTCTCTCAGTCTTTGGACTGCATTGTCGTCTTCCATTATGTCTATTCCTGTTTCTTTTTTGAATTCTTCTGCTAGGTAGTTCATGATGGCGTTGTCCATGTCTGTTCCGCCGAGTTGTGTGTCTCCGCTTGTGGATTGTACTTCGAATACTCCTCCGCCGAATTCCATTATTGTTACGTCTAGTGTTCCTCCTCCGAAGTCGAATACCATTATGTCGAGTTCTTCGTCTTCTTTGTCTAATCCGTAGGCTAGGCTTGCGGCTGTTGGTTCGTTTACTAGTCTAACGACTTCTAATCCTGCTATCGTGCCGGCGTCTTTTGTTGCTGTTCTCTGGTTGTCGTTGAAATAGGCTGGGACAGTTATAACTGCTTTTTCCACTTTTTCTCCTAGGAATGCTTCTGCGTCCTTTTTTATTTTTTGTAGTATGAATGCTGATATTTCTTGTGGTGTGAATTCTTTGTCTTGGATTTTTATTTTCCTGTTGGTGCCCATGCTCCTTTTTATGGCTGTGATTGTGTTTTCTGGGTTTGTGATTGCTTGTCTTCTGGCTGGTTCTCCTACTAGCATTTGTCCGTCTTCTGTGAATGCGACAACACTTGGGAATGTTTTACCATATAGTGATGCGCCTTCTGCACTGGGTATTATGGTGGGTTTACCACCTATGAGTACTGCTGCGGCAGAGTTGCTTGTCCCAAGGTCTATTCCTATGATCTTTTCCTTTTTCGCCACTTAATCACCCCATTAATCCTTTTTACATACTTTTACGAGGGAGGGTTTTATTATCTTGTCTTTTAGCATGTAACCTCTTGATATTTCTTCGATTATTTCCCCGTTTTTGTATTTTTCGTGATTTTCTACTTGGATTGCTTCGTGTTTGAATGGGTCGAATTTTTCTCCTTTGGTGGGTATTCTTTGTAGGCCCTCTTTTTCTAGGATATTGTTGAATTTCCTGTAGATGAGATTCAGACCATCTTTGAAGTCTTTGGGGCTGTTACAGTTGGCAATGGCTCGTTCCATGTCCTCTAGCACGTCTACTAATTTTAGTATGAGTTTTTCATTGGCGTATTCTATTATCTGGGTTTCTTGTTTTTCTCTTTGTTTTTTATAGTTTTCGAAGTCAGCTTGTAATCTTTGCAAATGTGAAATGTATTCTTCTATTTCATCTTCCTTTTTTGATAACTCTTTTTTGAGTTCTTTTAATTTTTTTGTGCATTTTTCAAGTTCTTTTTCGGATTTTTCCTTTTTTGGTTTTGGCATTGAGTCACCCTATTAAAGTTACAAAAGGTTATAATTTTAGGTTCAAGAAAGTTATAGTTACAAAAGGTTATATAAATCTTTCGTCAAATGATTATAACAATGACAAGGATAAACAACATGGACATGGAAGCCTTACTAGATGTTATGGGATGCAGGACAAGACGCGAAATCATAAACCTATTAAGGGAAGAGCCAAGATTCGTAAGCCAAATATCAAAGGAGTTAAAGATAGGCCAGAAAGCCATAATAGAACATCTGAGAGCAATGGAAGAAGTAGGTATACTAGATTCCTTCTTTAAGAAAATAGAACGTGGAAGACCACGTAAATATTATAATATTTCTAATGACATCCACCTTAGCATCATAATAAACAAGAACACCTTCAAAATAGACCTTATAGAAGAAGATGAAGAATTTTTCACCAGTGAATGGTCAAGGCTCATGAAAATAGAAACAAGAATAAAAAAAGGTGATGAGGGGGCGGTGAAAGAATTAGAGAAGTTGATAAAAGTCTATGAATCACTCAAAAGGAAAGCAGAAAAGATCCTAGAAGAAAATCCGCTATAGTCGCATAGTGGCGATCACAGCTTGTCCAAGGGATACTGAACCATCACCTGCACACGAATTTTTATGTTGTATAAACCTATAACCCATATCCTCCACATAATCCTTGACCGTGAGACTTATGGCCTCATTATAGAACACACCCCCTGATCCACCGATTATATCTGTGCCAACATCCTCCGCAACCCTAACAGCTATCTCAGCCAAACCCCTTGAGAGAGATCTTTGAGCTGCTGCCGCTATATCCACTATTTTTTCACCCGCATTTTTAAGCTCCATCACTTTTAATAAAAGATCTGTTGTGTCAAGAACATACCTACCTTCGTACTTGTCCACCCTATAGGGTATATCAAGATAATTTGAGGACTTATAAGCGGCTGATTCAAGTTTCATCGCACACTCCCCCTCATATGTCCTCTTAGAACATATATGGAGTGCTGTTGCGATAGAATCCAGGATCCTCCCAGTACTTGTGGTTATACCAACATTAATATCCCTTTCCAATTGTCTTCTCACCAATTGTATCTCCTTCTCGCCATGGGGGAAATATTGCTTGTATTCATCCTTGAAAAGTTCTTCAAGATAATCAAGAGTATAATAACTTCCAAGGATTGAAAAAAGCATCCTAGCAGGATATATGGCGCATAAGTCTCCACCCGGCATTTTCTGGGGGGCTAAGCTCCCAAGTCTCTTATATTGATCATCAAAACAATAAAGTATTTCACCACCCCATGCCGTACCATCATCTCCATACCCTACACCATCAGCCGCGATGCATACAAATTCATCTACTCCAGAATCTACCGCAAGGGCGGCTGCATGGGCATGATGATGCTGAACCTTAAATAATCGGGCTGAATATTCTCTGCTTAACTCTTCCGCAAGTTTAGTCGTGAAAAATCTAGGATGCAAATCACAAGCTACCGCATCTACCTCCTCAATTCCAGTTATTTTCATAAGATGCCTAAGGGCATCTTCCAGAAACCTTGTAGTATCATATTTTGTAGTATTACCAATATATTGGGAAAGATAACATTCTCCATGGTTTAAAATAGCGAATGTCACATCTATCTCAGGCCCCAATGCTATAACATTAGAATCTGATGATAAATTTGAAAGGTCATAAGGTTCTGGTGTGTAGCCACGGGACCGGCGTATGAATGCCATGTCATCCCCTCTGAAGCGGACAACAGAATCGTCACATCGATTCACTATCTTCCTGTTATGGATTAAGAAATAGTCAGCTATGCCTTTAAGTCTTCCAAGTATTTCCTTGTTTCTAATTATCATGGGTTCTCCAGGCTTGTTAGCAGATGTCATCACATAAGCGGGCCTTTCAGCATATTTAAAGAGCATATGATGTATGCCTGAATAAGGGAGCATTATACCAATATTATGTAAACTTGGAGCAACTGATGGAGCTAGATAATATTGGTCACTTTTTTTTAACACGACAATCGGCCGTCTTCTTGACTTTAAAACTCTTTCCTCTGCACTTGATACTATCGCGAAGGTTTTTATTGTCTCGATGTCGGGTGACATGCAAGCAAAGGGCTGATATGGTCTTCCTAATCTTTCTCTTAACATTTTAACTGTTTCTTCGTTTGTAGCGTCACATACAAGGTGCGTGCCACCTATACCCTTCATGGCGACAATATAACCTTCATCTAATATCTTAGCAGCCTCTTTTAACGGATCATCGACAAGGATGGGTCTATCATCGTATAACGAGAGTTTTGGCCCGCATACTGGACAGCATGTTGCCTCCGCATGATATCTTCGATCTGATGGGTTATTGTATTCCCTTTGACATTCTTCACAGAGCGGGAACTCCTTCATACTTGTCCTTTCTCTGTCATAGGGTATTTCCTCGATTACGGTAAATCTTGGCCCACAATCTGTACATGCGGTGAATGGGTAAAGGTATCTTCGATCCTTTGGATTGTTCATGTCAGATAGGCATGCTTCACAAGTTGCAACATCAGCAGGTATTACAGATCTTCCTTTAAATTCTGAGGAACTCCCTTTGATTTCGAAATTTGTGAAACTTAGATGGTTTATTTCATCCCATTCAACTTCTATGTTAGATATTTTCGATATTGGGGGCTTTTTCAATTTCAGATCATTGATAAATTTTCTTATGATTTCTTTTTCCCCTTCAACGACTATTTCTACAATGTTTCCAAGATTCCTAACATAACCTTTAAGTTCGAGATCATTCGCTAACCTGTAGACCGTTGGCCTGAAACCTACGCCTTGTACTATCCCTTGGACGAAAATGTGGGCCCTGTACATTTCACACCTCACCGGTTACCTTTTAAAGTGTATATTGTAAACTTTATTATATTATCATATTGGGGGGTGGTCTTCATCGTAAGACCCATACTTAAAGATCTTAAGGATGGTAAGATTTCAATCGAGGAGGCTGAAAAGCTTATAAAGAGTCAGTTTTTGGATATTAGAGAAGTGGCTAGGTTCGATATTGGGAGAAAGTTAAGAACAGGATTTCCAGAAGCTATATTAGCATTGGGTAAAGATGATGATGATATTGTGCAGATTCTCTTGTCTTCTCCAACAGATCCTATGATCGTAACACGTCTCAGTCCTGAGAGATTTGAGAATATCAGGGAAGAGATAAGTTCGCTTGAAGAGAGGGGATTTTCAATCAAATATAATAAGAGAGCTCATATTCTTGTTGTGAAGAGGGATGATAAAATTTCTCTGGATTCTAAGGTGGGTATAATAACTGCTGGTACTGCGGATATACCAGTTGCAGAAGAAGCTAGGACTATCTTGGAGGAATATGGTTGTCAGGTTATCAGAGCCTATGATGTGGGTGTTGCTGGGATTCATAGGCTTGTACAACCTTTATATGATATGCTTGAAGACGATGTTAAGATTATAATTGTGGTGGCTGGGATGGAGGGCGCCCTACCATCAGTTGTTGCTGGTTTAGT
Organism: Methanothermobacter tenebrarum; assembly: GCF_003264935.1. Taxonomy (NCBI): domain Archaea; kingdom Methanobacteriati; phylum Methanobacteriota; class Methanobacteria; order Methanobacteriales; family Methanobacteriaceae; genus Methanothermobacter; species Methanothermobacter tenebrarum. The sequence goes on along the minus strand of NZ_QLOE01000002.1, from coordinate 167,795 downwards.
GGATGTGCCCGTTATTGGAGTCCCAACTTCCATTGGATATGGTGTGGGTGAAGGTGGGTTCTCAGCCCTCTATTCAATGTTGCAATCCTGCACACCAGGTATCGGGGTTGTGAATATTGATAATGGTTTTGGAGCAGCGGCCCTGGCAATTAAAATTATAAGAGCATTTGAATGATTAGTGGGGTTTTCTCCTTTTTGAGAATTCATCGAGGATTTCATCAAATTTTATACCTTTATAGACGAGGAGTAAAAAAGTGTGAAATAGGAGGTCTACAGCCTCTTCTAGGACGTGTTCATCATTTTTTGATGCTATTATAAGTTCTGCTGCTTCCTCCCCAATCTTTTCAAGTATTTTATCCTCTCCGGTTTTGTTATCATCTTTCATTAGATTGGAGGTGTAAGAGTCTATTGGTTTGTCTCTGCGTGTTTCGAGGACCATGTAGATTTCCCTTAATATATCATTTTTCATCTTTTTTTCCTCGATTTTGCTTTTTTCATACTGGTTGTGATGGCTATAAGAGGATGTTGGGCGTCATCGATTATTTCAATATCGTCTAGGGTGTATATCTTGTTAATATCTGCGGTTTTTTCCATTCCAAGTTTAAGATCTTTTTTCATGTCTATTACATAGGAGTCTATTTCTTTATAGCCTAGTTTATATGATGCCACGGCTCTATGGTGCCCATCAACCAAGATGTAACGGTCTCCTGTTTTAACGACTATTGTGGGTTCTGCAAGTCCCTTTCTGATCTCGTATATTCTTCCTTCGAGTTCATCAGCGTATATTTTACTCTGTGTGGGTCTGAGCTTTGATATCGGTATTTTCATCCGCTTAACTTCTGGTTTAACATTATATAGCTGTTCTAGCGTCTTTTTAAAATAATTGACTTTCATTGGTGTTGATCTTTCAATATGTGAACGCACTATGTCAGTGTTGGTGATTATACCCACGAGCTTTCCGTTCTTGTCAATAACTGGGAGGCGTGATATTCCCATTCTGAACATTACTCTAGCGGCATCATTTAATGACATGTCCTGGTCTGCCACCACAACATCGGTGGACATTATCTCCTTGACAGTTTTTACCCAAGGTTTTATTAGAAGGTCGAATGCGGTTATGATACCGATAACACTATCATTATCTCTCACCGGGAACCCATCATGTCCTGTTTCTTTCATTAACCTGATTATCTCAGCAGTTGAAGTGTCAGGAGTTACTGAGATAACTTCTCTCGTCATGTAATCTTTTACTAGTGCTTTCTTGGCCATTTTACCCCTTTTCACCTTTTTTCCATATTAATTTTTCCCCGCATTCTATTTTCACTATCCTATGATATGGTATGGCTGTTCCTTTTTTAAGGATCAGGAACCCTTTTTCAAGTTTCTTTATATCCGTGCCTTTAATAGTTTTCAAATTTTTATGGGCTCCTCTGTGAAGGTAACTTATCTTACATTTTCTGATATCGCCCTTTGGGTGCCATATCATCAGATCAATGACTTTCCTAGCCATTGCATGTAGGCTCCTCTCAAATTCTTTCTTTTATGAGTTGGAGTGTCTTTGTGGGGTCAGCTTTTCCCTGGGTTAATCGCATTACTTGTCCAACGAGGAAGTTGATCGCAGCTTCCTTACCATCATGATAGTCCTTAACGGCTTGTGGATTCTCTTTTATGGCTTTTTCAACGGCTTTTATAATATCTGATTCGTCTATTATCCCGATTAATCCGAGTTCTTCTGCTATTTTACGGGGGTTCTTTCTTGTGTGCGGCATTTTTTCTATTATCCTCTGACCTGCCTTTACTGTGATTTCCTTGTTTTTTATCATTTTGAGTAATTCTATGAGGTTTTGGGCTGTTATTTTACTTTCTTTGAAGCTCATCTTATTATAGTAGAGTACTCTTTTTACTTCATCCCTCATCCAAAGGGCTGCGAATTCTGGGTCTATCTCCTTGGCCACTTCCTCGAATGCGTCTGCTAGTTCTATTTCTGATGTGAGGACCCTGGCGTGTTCTTCTTCTAGGTTGTATTCTCTCATGAAACGTTTAACTTTTATATGTGGGGGTTCTGGGATTGTTTCTTTTATTTTTTTCAATAGTTTTTCTTGGAATTTCATGGGTGGAAGGTCAGGGTCTGGTATGTAACGGTAATCTTCTGCTTCTTCTTTGAGTCTCATGGGGACTGTGATCATCTGAGATTCTAGGAATGCTCTCGTTTCCTGTTTAACTTCGACTCCCCTCTTTAGGAGGTTTTTTTGTCTTATCATCTCAAATTTCAGGGCTTTGTATGCTCCTTTGATGGAATTTATGTTTTTTATTTCAACGCGTTTACCCCCTTCTAGGGATATGTTTACGTCGGCTCTCATGGTACCTTCGCCCCTTGCACATTTACTATACTCTAGTACTCTTATTAGTTCTTTGAGGAAGTTTCTAGCTTCTTCTGGCGATTTTATGTCTGGTTCTGTTACTATTTCGATGAGTGGTATCCCTGAACGGTTGAAGTCCACTACTCCTAGGTCTGGTTTGTATTGTCCTGGGTCTTCTTCGAGGTGCACTTCTCTTATCCTGACATTGTTTAATTCACCGTTGTAACCTATGGGGACTGAAGTGCGCTGGTAGCCTGATGGGAGGTCTGGGTAGTCATAGTGTTTACGTAGGAAGTATGTTGTCTCTGGGTTTATTTTACAGTCTAACATGAGGGCGATTTTAATAGCCCCTTCGATTGCCTTTTCATTTGGTGGATATGGTTTAGCCCCTGGCTGGTTTAAGCATACTGGGCAAATGTTTTCATTTGCTGATACTTCCTGGTAATTTGTTGGACAATCACAGAACAGTTTGGATTCTGTTTCGAGTTGAACGTGAATTTCGAGGCCGCATTTCATCTTAATGGTTATTCCCCCATTTTATCAATGTAAGGATCATTGGGTTAGTGTATATGATTTTTTTAGGCACATATCAATATATCTTTTTATAAAGGGTTTTAATTTTTCATCTGCTTCCCCTTTAAGGAGCTTTTGATGGTCTGTGAACGTGCCTTTAAGTTTTCTCCCACTCCATTTCACTTCTTCTTCAACCCTTTTACCGTATCTTGTCCCGAACATTTTAAATAATGGGAATTTTGTAAGTCCATTAGCTCCTGCGAGTATTAATGGTCCTATGTTGGCTAGGTTGTCAATCCAGGTGCCTGTGATGATTTTAATTTTTGGAAATTTTATTCTTGTGGCGGCGACTATACCGGCATAATACAATGATGGTGGTTGTGGTGTGTCCTCGAATATTGTGCCCTTGTGTGGGTTGAGTGAATAGAATATTATTCGGTCCAATTTTAGGTTATCTATGAGCTTGAAAAGATGTTCCAAATCTTCGATGGTTTCTCCAACGCCAAGTATTATCGTGATGGCCTTTTTAAATCCTAGTTCTTCTGCCAGTTCTAGCATTTCCACTATTTGGTTTATAGGTTTGCTTGGACATAACTTTTCCTGTAATCTGGGGTTGGCTGTTTCTATAGCCCCTGTTATACCTTCAATTTCGTCTCCATATTCTTCTAGGTCTTTTGTTATGCCTATGTTGAGCCAAACTGGGGATCCTGTTATATCTTTTATTGATTTAGCAATGTGTTTTATCTCAGTGGTTGTGAATGATTTGTAGCCTCCTGAGAGGAATTCGATGTTCCATCCTATGCGCTTGCATATTTCTGCCTCGGCGAGTATCGCATTAACATTTCTTCTTGCTTTCTTGGGGTCTTTTATAAGGGGCTTTTGAGTGCTCATATAACAGAATGCGCAGTCCCCCATCTCACACCACCAAGAGAGGAATATAGCCCTTTCAAGGGTTATAATATCCCCATGTTCGCTAAGGGTGATCTTATTAGCCTTTTCGAACAATTTAAGTATTCTTTGATCTTTTAAGCATCTGATAACGTCCATGTTAGATTTTCACCTCAAAAAATATATTTTATAATCTTAGACTATAATATTGATATTAAAAGTTTATTGGGATGATTCTTTATGGTTTATTGTCCATATTGTGGTGAAAAAAACAAGGATAATGCCACCTTCTGTAAAAAATGTGGTAAACGATTACCAGAAATCGAAAATAAGCCTACAAGTCACCATTTACCAGGAGAATCCATTCATCCCATGGGGGAGACAGTTAAAAGTTCCTTTGAATGGGATGTGGCCATAATAGCAGCTTTAATATTCCTAATATCATATAAGATTTTAGGGATAATATCACCCCCAATAGCCCCATGGTTAGCAGCGGCATTTTCAATATTATACTTGTTATCAGCCACCAAGAAAAAAGCATCGATTCCCCTACTGATAATCATAACATTACTCATAGCCGTTAATATAAAAGCATTCATAGGCCTATAGAAAACCACCACCATAATATTAAACTTTGCACTGTGGACCCCCAATACTTTACCAAAAATTTTATATATCATAATATTAAAACTAATCCTACGCTGGGATATAACTCTCATTAGGTGAGCATATATTTTTAGTGGCCCGATATGATTAAAAGATTTTGATCTGCCGCCGTAGCTCAGTAGGTAGAGCGTTCGGCTGTTAACCGAATGGTCACAGGTTCGAGTCCTGTCGGCGGCGTCACGGGCCCATAGCTTAGCCAGGTAGAGCGCCCGGCTCATAACCGGGCGGTCATGGGTTCGAATCCCATTGGGCCCATCCATGCTCCGGTAGTGTAGTCCGGCCAATCATTTCGGCCTTTCGAGCCGAAGACTCGGGTTCAAATCCCGGCCGGAGCATCAAAAACCCATTAATTGTTTCATCTTTTTCCTCTTTTAGGATTGCGGGGGTGCCCGAGCTGGCCAAAGGGGACAGGCTTAGGACCTGTTGGCGTAGGCCTACCAGGGTTCGAATCCCTGCCCCCGCACTGTTAAAGAAGGAGGTGAATAGAGCCGGGGTGGGGTAGTTGGTTATCCTTCGGGACTGTGGATCCCGCGACTCGGGTTCAAATCTCGGCCCCGGCCCCATTTTCATCATATCATTTGTTCATAGTGGATTTTTTGGGGTTTTAGATGGCGAGAAAAGGTTATAAAGAAGAGATAGATCTTGTTAAGATATTATGGGATAACAATTTTGCCGCTATAAGAGCACCAGCTTCTGGGGGGGCGACTAAAAAACCATTGCCTGATGTAATAGCGGGTAATGGGGACAGATACCTTGCAATCGAAGTTAAAACGACATCCAAGGACAAGATTTATATATCATCTAATAGGGTTGAAGGTTTGCGTAAATTCTCGAGAATATTCGGAGCCGAACCATACATTGGAATCAAATTCAAATATAAAAAATGGTTTTTCCTACCATTAGATGACCTTGAAAAGACAAAAAAGAGTTATAAGATAGACCTTAAACTTGCACTCAGTAAAGGATTAGACATCTATGAGGTTATTGGTAAAGAAAAACAAATCAAATTTAAATAATCCCCTTCTTTGATGAGTAGAACCCCCCGCCTAGGGGGTGGGCGAAAAATATTTATAAGATTACCAATGATAGTATGAATTGCCCCAAGTTGAAAGCAGCTGATAGGAGGATCCTAGCCAAGGTAGCCTAGTCTGGTGAGGCGGTGGACTGCAGATCCACTATACGTGAGTTCAAATCTCACCCTTGGCTTCCAAAAAAATTTTCCTTATATTATATGGGGGTCATGGTGTAACCAGGCTATCATCTAGGACTCCAGTTGTCTTTGAAGAAAGCGCGCTCCTGACACTTTAGATGATGAACAACTGGAGTGCTGAGGCAAGAGAAATCCTAGGATCTGGGTTCAAATCCCAGTGACCCCATCATTAATTCATCCTTTTTTAGGGTTGATTACTTTGATCCAGAGGATAAAGGATATTATTTTTATCGAAGGTTCAGTCTATGATTGTAACAGTTACATCCTCGATGATACTATAATTGACACAGGAACAGGACTCAATAACCATCTATTATCAGCTTTAAAAAAAGTTAATATCAGCCCAGCTGATATAAGACTAGTTATGAATACGCACTGCCATTTCGATCATTCAGGAGGCAACAGGCTATTCCCAAATGCTGATATAGCCATACATAGAATGGATGCCCCCCCACTCGAAGAAGGCGATAGTATAGCCACAGCAGCATACTTATTCGGAGCTTCAATCGAACCAATGAAAGTGGACTTGAAATTCGAGGAAGGAGACAATATAGGGGACTTTGAAATTATACATACGCCGGGTCACACTAGGGGTAGTATATGCCTTTATGATGGGGAAACTCTCATCTCGGGTGACACTATATTTGCATATGGTGGTTTTGGCAGGCTTGACATTGGTGGGAGCATCAAGGAAATGAAAAAGTCCCTCAAAAAGCTCATAAAATTAGATGTCAAGTACCTTCTCCCAGGACACGGACCCTGGGTGGAGGATGGGAACAGACACCTAGAACTAGCATATAATATACTATTTTAGCCTGCGAAGAGATTAGTAACCTTCTGGACCGCGTCCATCTTCACGAGGACAGATATCTTAGTATCTTCTTCTAATATCATGTCTGGTTGGGGTATTTTAATCTCACCATTGGTATGAATTGCGATTATTATATACTCTTCTGTGGGTGAGATATCCCCTATCCTCTTACCGACTACCTCATGGTTTTTCACGGTCATGTCAAGGATCTCAGCATCTCCATGACCGAGAACTATAAGATCGGCCACCTTAGGCCTGGTTATGAGTTTTTCAAGGTATCCTGCCGCGGTCCTCTCAGGGCTTATAACATATTGTATGCCTACCTTGTGGAATGCGTCCTCATGATCTGGGTTACTAACCCTTGCGATGATCTTGGGGACATGATACTCCCTTGCAAGTATGCAACTTAAGAGGTTAGCCTCATCATTTCCTGTGGCCGCGACAAAAACATCAGCATCCTTTATGTTGGCCTCTTCGAGGGTTTTTGTATCTGTACCGTTACCGCAGATTACGAGGGCGTCAAGTTCAACAGCGGCATCGGCACATAATGATTCGTCGCTTTCTATGAGCGTTACATCATGTCCATCCGATATTAAGAGACTTGCCAAGGTTAGTCCTACTCTTCCACCACCCATTATAACAACATACATATCTACACCTGAGAAGTAAATTTCCATTTCAAAGGTCTAACTTTATTATTAATAAACTTTTATCTTTTAAAGGCTTCTATTATGCCCCTGATTAGGACGAGTATGGGTATGATCTCTAGTCTGCCAATCCACATATTAAATATTAAGGCTATTTTGGGGATTGTGGGGAGTGTGGCAGATGTTATGCCCATACTGAGTCCCACGTTTCCCTGTGCAGAGGCAACTTCAAAAAGTGAATTTAGTGGTTCATACCCATATAATAGTAGGATTGACCAGCTTATAAACATGAAGACAAGATAGAGGTTTAGATAGGATCCGGCTTCTTTTATCTCTACATCGCCTATACTTTTGCCTGATATTTCCCTAGGGATGACTGAACCTTCAGGTGCGAGTATCCTGATTATCTCCCAGTAGATCCCCTTGATAATGGTTATTATCCTTAATAGTTTTATACCACCACCTGTGGAACCTGTAGCCATACCTATCATCATACATGCTATTAGGATTATTTTCACGTATGCTGGCCATGCTATCATTGTATTGGTGGGGCTGATGTTGAATCCTGTTGTGCTGAGACTTGACACTACATGGAAGATGCCTTCCATGGGGGCTAGCCTTCCAAGGTATATTATAAGGATCGAGAAGAGTATTATAAAGGTGATGGCAGCTTGGAGTTGAACATCCTTTAGGACGTTTTTTATATTCCCTTTTAGTAGTTGATAGTGGACTATGAAACTTGTACCCCCAAGGGTCATGAGGAGCATTGATATCAAGTATATTATGTTATTGTGGTAATATCCGATATTATCATTTTTTATGGAGAATCCTCCAGTGGAGAGGGCGGAAAAGGTGTGATTTACAGCGTCGAATACGGGCATTCCACTGATACAGTATAATATTATACCCATGATGGTGTATGTTATATAGATCCACCAGATCGTTTTAACAGTATTCACAATACTTGGCTTGATCCTCTCATCCCGGGCTTCTGACTTGTAAAGTCTTGACGCGGCAGTGCCTGGCCTAATAAGCACCCCAATAACTACTATAACCACCCCTAATCCGCCGATCCACTGTTCTAGGCTTCTTAGAAGTAGTATTGATTTTGGGAGTGATTGGACGTCTGAGAATATGCTAAGTCCTGTGGTCGTCCACCCTGACATGTTCTCAAAGGCGGCGTTTACAAGATCAATGTTAAGATATAACATTAGAATTAGTGCACCTATAAAGGTTGCCCAGAGCCATCCAAGGGATGCGATCATCATTCCATGCTTTAGCTTTATTATATCTCCACTAATAGGATACCTTTTGAGTATAATTCTGATCAGAGTCCCTGTAGCTATCGATAATAGCGAAGGAAAAATAAAGCTTGGATAATGTCCTTCATTGTATATGACCGCGACTATTATAGTTAATAAGACGATTATGCCCACGGCTTGCATTATTGTCCCTAGGAACTTTCCAACAATCAGAAAATCTCGTCTTCTAACATACCTCATCATATGAGAGATACGCCCAACTATATATAAATTTTTTCCAAAAAAAAAGAATAAAATTATGGAAAAAATATTTTAAAAGAGTAAGATTAAATTTTTATTCTTCTACTAATTCTGCGAATGCAAATTTTCTCCTGGTTGCGCTGATCCTTATTTTAACTTCGTCACCGACCTTCGCACCAGGGACGAATATCACGAAACCTTCGACGCGGGCGATTCCATCTCCATCCCGGCCTAGGTCCTCTATTTTAACCTTGTACTCTTCACCAACATTAACAGGTGCAGAGTAACTCTCTTTCCTATAATCTCCGAACAATTCATCACATCCTATGATATAGTGGGGTTTATTGCAAAATCTGAATCCTCATAAAAAAAATTAGGATCATAATTTTGCTCAAACCCTACCTTACAAAAGGTTTTATTTCATAGTATATAAAGTTATGGTCACTAACATCTAATTATGGGTGATGGGATATGATTGCTATAATGGCTGATTCACATGATAACATCCCGGTTATAAAAGAAGCGGTAGATTTTCTCAACCGTGAAAGGGTGGATATGGTATTACATGCAGGAGACCTAATATCACCCTTCACGGCTAAGGACTTTAATGAGCTTAAAATGCCATTTGAGGCCATATTCGGGAACAATGACGGGGAAAGAGATGGTCTAAGAGCCGCATATTCTAATATATGTGATTTAGATGAGTTTAAGGTTTTGGAAGTTGATGGTGTGAGTATAGCGATGATCCACGGCCACCAAGAAGAATTAGTTGATTGTCTTGCAAGATGCGGAAAATATGATGTGGTGGTGAGGGGTCACAGCCACCAAAGTAGTGTGGAAGAAAAAGGATCTTTGATAATAGACCCCGGGGAATTATGTGGCTATGTCTCGGGGAAAAAAACATTCATACTCTTGGATTTGGATGATCTAAGCCATGAATTAGTCGAGTTATGATAAAAATGAAACATAAGGGTCTGCTCTTACTCCTGGTAGGGGTTGCTATCATAGCCCTAATGATATACTTTGTAGGACCTGCAGATATCGCCAAGGACCTTGAGAGAGCAGACCCATTTTATTTAATATTAGCAGTGATTATACAGTTTGTAACATTTGGCCTTTTCACCCTTAGATGGTCGATAACCACCCGAGCAGTTGGTATTAACATCAAGAAGAGGCATCTTCTCCCAATGTTACTTGTTGGCATGGCAATAAACAATTTAACACCCAGTGCGAGGGGTGGTGGGGAACCTGTAAGAGCCTATATTCTAGGAAAGTATTCCAGTACATCAATAGAATCCGCACTAGCCACAGTAATAGCGGATAGGGGACTTGACACATTCCCATTCATAGTATTGGCAATCATCACAATAGTATCGATGATATTATATTTTGATCTCTCCCCAATCTGGATAATATCCCTTATAACGGCTGTTATCATAATAATAGTATTTGTGTTGGCATTGTATGTCTCGATTGATGACGGGGCTGGTGAAAAATTCACAAACTGGATAATTAACATTTTAAAGTTTTTCTATAAAAAGGGTTATAAGAAATGGAGTTCAAAAATAAAAAATGCTATCATGGAATTCCAAGACTCCATGCGCCTCATGTTAAAGAATAGGCAAGTTTTTGTCTATGGTATACCATTATCATTCTCGCTCTGGTTCTTAGAGATTCTAAGGGTTTACTTTATATTCTGTGCATTCGGGGCCAATGTTACAATGATAGTAATAGCAGAAGTATTCATTGTAGCGACATTGATTGGGATGATACCATTGCTTCCAGGTGGCCTAGGGGCCATTGAGGGTATGATGATAATATTATATTCTATGGCTGGCATTTCACCATCCATAAGTGCGGCTGTAACTGTGGTTGAACGTTTAATCTCATTTTGGATGACATCTATCCTCGGGGTCGCATGCTTACCATACTTCGGGGCGCCAGTGGTGAAAAAATTATCAGAAAAATTATAAAAGGGAAAGATACTAATGTGTCTATATAAAAAATCCTAGAACTGGGTGATGTATTATGGAAATAAATGGAGTCGAGATAGAAGACACATTTGCAGAAGCCTTCGATATTAAAGTTTCAAGGGTTCTTGTCACAGCGGCAACCAAAAAACTTGCGAAGATAGCCGCTACAGAGGCAACAGGCTATGGAACATCTGTTATAGGATGTTCGGCCGAGGCAGGTATAGACTCATATATACCACCAGGGGAGTCACCTGATGGGAGACCAGGATACACTATAATGATATGCAATCCTACAAAGAAGGGTCTAGACCATGAACTACTTGAGAGGATAGGGATGGGTATACTCACAGCACCAACAACTGCGGTATTCGATGCACTGGAGGACCCTGATGAAAAATTGAATGTGGGATTCAAATTAAAATTCTTTGGGGACGGTTATGAGAAGGATCTTGAAATAGCCGGTAGGAAGATTCATTCCATTCCTATAATGTCTGGCGATTTCCTAATCGAAAGCGACCTAGGAATAAAAGATGGCGTTGCTGGTGGAAACTTTTTCATATTAGGTGACAGTCAAGGATCAGCACTATTAGCAGCGCAGGCAGCAGTTGATGCGATAAGTGCTGTTGAGGGTGTGATAACACCATTCCCTGGTGGAGTAGTTGCTTCAGGATCCAAGGTCGGGTCTAACAAGTATAAATTCCTTGACGCTTCCACGAATGAGAAGATGTGCGTCACATTAAAAGACGAGGTCGAGGGCAGCCAGATACCAGCGGATGTAAACGGAGTCTATGAGATAGTCATTGATGGTGTCGACGAAGAAGCCGTAAAGGAGGCTACAAGGGCTGGTATAGAAGCAGCGTGTAAAGTGCCAGGTGTCAAGAAGATCAGTGCAGGAAACTATGGTGGAAAACTTGGAGCCTATCAGATAAAACTCCATGAACTATTCTAGTCTATACAGAACTTCTCAATCATTTCTTTTTCTATAATATCCCATACTTCATCCTCTGAAAGATTCACGCCTAAAAGCAGACCCTTCTTTTTTAATTCAGTTTCTATTTTCTTGATGATCTTCACATCCGGGGCTGCCACTGTATGTGAATGTATATTACGGGATATTTTATAAAGTGCTGTGAGAGATCTTCTAGCATCCGGATTTTCAAGTTCCTTTTCACAACTTCTAAGATCCTCAAAATTTTTAATGTTCAGTTTCCTTGTTACAATTTGCTTTACCCCAGGGAGATAATGGGATGAGTCAAGTATCCTACCACCATTTTCCACTATTATCCTCTTATCATCAACGACTCCAACATCATGTTTTACTAGGATCTGAGCAACCCTACCAGATCTTTGGATGAGATCTTTTATCTCCTTTTGACTGAGATTAACACCTAGGAGGAATCCGCACTCTTTGAGCTCATCTTCCACCTTTTCAAGGCTTTTTGTATCAGGCGCTGAAATACGGTGGCTGTGCACGCCCCCACCCGAGAGCATGTAAAGTCTGTCAAGGGCTTCATACTTTGAAGGATTATTTTTCAAAGCTTCAACGAATCTTTCCACGTCTTCTATGTCATCTACGTGTATTTCCCGTTTTAATGGTTCTCTGAAGCCTGGTAGATAATATTCTATGTCTTCAAGGGTGCAACCATTCTTTATTATGACCTCTGCTTCCTTTTTTATATCCTCAACACCATGGTTTTCTACTATTGTCATTTCTGGTTTTATTATGACCTCCACGAGGCGGCCATGTTTACGTGCTACTTCTTTTATTTCATCCTCTGAAAGGTTCACTCCTAGTAGTAATCCTTCCTCTTCTAATTCCTTGACCACTTTTTCCATGGTTTTTTTATCGGGTCCTGAAATCCAGTGGGAGTGTATGCCACTCACCGACTCATAGATCCTTTCAAGGGATCTTCGTCGGTGAACATCCTCTTCGAGACTTTTTAGGAACTTTTCTAATTGTCTTCTTCTTGAAACTTCAACTTTCCGTATGAGGGGCCTTTTAAATTCTGGGAGATGATATTCTATGTCTTCGATGGTGCAACCATTCTTTATTATGATCTCAGTTTCCTTTTCTATGTCCTTGACTTCATGTTTTACAGTTATCTTCACCATTGTGGGTTCCATGGCCGCGAAATAAATGTCTTCTCCCCCACTTATCTCTGGGGAGATGACACGGTTAGCCCCTGCCCTGTATAATCTCTTTATGTTTTCTCTTTTACTTGCCCTTGTAACTATCCATATATCAGGGTTGAGCTCCCTTGAGGTGAGCGTAATAAAGAGATTATCCACATCATCACCAGTTGTTATGATGATGCCCCTCGCCCTCTTAATCCCGGCATCTTTTAATAGTTCCTCATCTGTGGCATCACCTGGGATCGCGAGGATGTTAGGGTCCTCCCATAATTCTTTTTCAACGAGCGTCCTATCCTTTTCGATTATGATAACTTTATGGTTCCTCTTTCTCAATTCTTTAAATGTGGCTGATCCAACCCTGCCAAAACCACATAATATAAAATGGTTTTGCATAGCCCTCATAATCCTACGGATCTTTGCACCAGAGATTGTTTCTTCTAATGTCATGGCAACCACCGCCACACCGACACTAAAAACATATGCTATAAGACCTACACCACCAAGTGCCAAGGTCACGCTGAAAAGTTTCTGTCCAATGGTATGGGGTACGATGTCTCCATAGCCTACAGTCGCGAGCGTGACTATGGTAAAATAGATGGCATCATAGAAGCTGAGGCCCATAATAAAAAGAGAACCTATGATGCCATATATGAGTAATATTATGAGTGCTAATATCCCATAATAGAATATGGATGTTGGTACGGTCTGTATGTATTCGACAGCAGATTCCCATCGTGAAATCTTAGGTTCTTGTGGAGGCATGGGACAAAACCTCAAATGAAAAACTTAATCCTCTTTAAAACTATTATATCACTATTAATGAATATAACCCTTTTTAGGATGTTGATAAATATGAGGCCTATTGACATGATGGTCACGGATTTAAATGCAGAATATCTTGGAATCCCCCGACTTTCATTAATGGAGAATGCTGGGAAGGCTGTTGCTCAACAAGTGAATAAAATAGTGGATAGTGGACGTGTAACAATCTTTGCAGGTACCGGGGGCAATGGGGGTGATGGTTTTGTGGCTGCACGACACCTTCTAAACATGGGCTTTAAAGTGGAGGTTATACTATTAGCCCACCCTTCAAAGATAAGATCAAAGGAGGCTAAAAAAAACTGGGAAGTCCTAGAGAAGATGAGGATTTCCCCAGCCCCCTTGGAGCTTAGAATAATTGAGGATTCATCCCAACTTGAACCACCATATAGTGCTGTGATAGTTGACGCTATCCTAGGTACAGGCATAAAGGGGAGGTTAAGAGAGCCTATAAGATCAGCCATAAAAATCATGAACGAATCTGAAGCGCTTAAAATCGCTGTAGACATTCCAAGTGGTGTAGATCCTGGAACAGGGGAAGTATTAGATGTTGCGGTTGAGGCAGATTATACTGTGACATTCCATAGGATAAAAGATGGCCTAAAAATGGCGGATCCCACATTCACAGGGGAGATAATAGTATCTGATATTGGGATACCTATTATTTGTGAAGTATTCACAGGACCGGGAGATCTTCTAAGATTACCCAAGAGGAAAGGCTCAAGTCATAAAGGAGAAAACGGCAGAATACTAATAGTAGGGGGGAGTGCTAAATATGCTGGGGCTCCTGCACTTGCAGGTTTAGCCGCTCTCAAAGCCGGCGCAGATATTGTGACAATCGCATGCTCAGAGTCTGCCATGCTCCCTATAAAATCATATTCACCAGACCTCATCGTCAAAGGATTCCCAGGAGACCACATTAACCCCAGAATGATAAAAAAAGCGCTTAAAATAATAGAGAGGGTTGATTGCATCCTAATAGGCTGCGGAGGAGGCTTAGAACCCGATACAGGGGATGCGTTCAACCTCCTCGTCCAGGAAATCATGAAAATGGAAAAACCCCTTGTAATAGATGCTGACGGACTAAAACTAATAAAAAAGGACACCATCAAAGATTACCCTAATCTTATTATAACACCACATGAGGGAGAATTCAGAGAATTCTTTTCACTAAAATCTCCAATTATCATCGAAGATTTTAAAGAGAAAGTCACAGCCTACCATTCAATAGCAAATAATATAAAGGGAGTTGTATTGTTAAAAGGGCCAGTTGACATGATATTCCAAGGCGAAAAAGTGCGATTAAACAGTACAGGGACTCCAGGGATGACAGTAGGCGGTACTGGGGATTGTCTTGCAGGTATCACAGCATCCTTATGGGCCCAAGGATTAACACCAATGGATGCAGCTGCACTGGCAGCTTTCATAAATGGTAGAGCAGGGGAAATGGCTGAAAAAGAATATGGTTATGGTTTCACAGCTTCTGAGATGATCAATTTCATCCCCAAGGCCATGTCTATTCCCACCATAACTTCTGGTATAACCTAGCCTGTAACCCATAATTTTTAACCATACCCTTCATTTCCCGCTGATCAAAGCTTTTATCCTCAAATGAGACAATCTTTTCACTATACAAGCTGTAAGGTGATTCCCTTCCAATGATTCTCATATTACCCTTATGTAATTTCACATTAACTCTACCTGTAACACGACGTTGCATATGGTCAATGGCCTTGTCAAGATCCTCCCTAAGGGGTTCATGCCACAAACCATTATATACCAATTCTGAGTAAATGCCACTTATCATATCCGCAAATTTAAGCTCATTCCTAGTTAGTGTTAACTGTTCAAGGGCCTTGTGAGCCTCTATTAGGAGCAGAGCAGCTGGCGTCTCATAGACTTCACGGCTTTTCATTCCTATAATACGATCTTCTATTATGTCTACTCGGCCGATCCCATGTTCTCCCGCGATAAAATTAGCCTTCTTTATAAGTTCAACAGGTTCCATTTCTTCTCCATTAATCTCCTGGGGGATTCCATCCCTGAATCCTATCTGGATAATCTCAGGATCATCTGGGGTTTCATCTGGTGCTTTTGTCCAACTAAAGGCATCCTCTGGGGGTTCCATTATAGGATCTTCTAGTATGTCCCCTTCAATGGCCCTTCCCCATAAATTTTCATCTATACTATATTGTTTCTTTGGTGGTAATGGTATTCCACAAGACTTTGCATACTCTATTTCCTCGGATCTTGTAAGGTTAAGATCTCTTATGGGTGCTATAACATCACAGTCACACATGGACCTTATAATGGCCTCGAATCTGAACTGGTCATTCCCTTTGCCAGTGCAACCATGGGCTATCGCGGATGCTCCTTCCTCCTCGGCAACTTCAACTATCTTAGTGGCTATAAGCGGCCTTGCAAGGGCTGTGCTTAACGGGTAGCCTTCATATGATGCGTTGGCTTTTATGGCCCTGAAAATGTAATCTTCTGCAAATTCTTCCCTTGCATCTATCGTATAATGTTTATAATTGCCTAGTTCCTTGGAGACTTGGGCTGGTCTTTTGATTTCTTCACGTGGTTGTCCCACATCTACGCATGCCGTGATAACCTCCATGTTATACTTTTCTTCGAGTAACTTGATACATACTGATGTGTCAAGGCCTCCACTAAATGCAAGGACAACTTTATCCATTAGATCACCCTAGATTTTTTTTGTAGAGGTGAGTCTGTCGTTAGTATGATATTATATTTTATGGGCCTAACAATATTTTTATGTGGGTGTGGATGGTGTTAGACCCACTAGATATTAAAATTATATATAGGGGCTCAGGCGGCCATTTGGAGAAGAATGTTATTATGGGGGAGTATCTTAGGGTTAATCCCTCATTTAAGGGATTATTTGAGTATTCTAGGAGGGGAACTCCCTTCGTGGCTTTGGGAGAGGGAAGACCCCGTGTCATGATAACTGCAGGTGTTCATGGTAATGAGATTCCACCGCAGCTTGCAACTCTTGAACTTATTAAGTCTCTTGCTCCTTTAGATATTACTGGGACAGTATATATTATACCATTTGCCGCGCCATGGTCGACTATGAATAATACTCGCTGGTTCAAGGGTGTTGATCTTAACCGTTCTTCCCATGCTCCGGGTTCTGTGACAAATACTATATTTAAGGTTGCTGTTGATTTGAATGTGGATGCTCTTGGAGATTTCCATTCAACCGCGCCAAGGAGTAACCCTGGGCGGGAGAGTGTCTTCTGTTCCAAGAAACCTTGTAGGAGAAGTTATCTAATAGCAAAGTATATAAGTAGAATGGGCTCATCAGATGTTATAGTTTATGAGAATGCGGCTTCACATTATAAAGGCGCTCTTGAGGATGAATGCAATCTTGCTGGTGTAGGCGCGGTTACTTGTGAGGTTGTGTCGAAGAATGGTTCATTAACCCTTGGAAGCCTTGAAAGGTCGCTCCTTCAAATGAAAGCCTTCCTCAAATACTTTAATATAATCTAGTGATTGCCATGTCCTCTTATAAAAAGCATGTGATATTTTCTTTAGTGTTTGCTTTACCATTCTTTTTCCAGAACATATTTGCCCTTGCACTTAGCGTTTTAGGGTCTTCAATTCCAGACTTGGATCATCCAATTAAAGGTAGGAGAGTTTCACTCATATTCCTTATTGGAGTTTTAATTTTGATAATTTTTTATTTGCTTGGCCTGCCATATCTCATTGGGGTTCTTTTGATGATTTTGGCGATGATATTTTATTTTTCGAGGCATAGGGGTTTTAGCCATTCAATACTTGGCATTTTTATTTTGTCAATTTTACTGACACTTCTTGTTATAAGTTCTTATTTTCTTTTCAGGGATTTTGGGGCTGATGAAAGGGAATCCCTCGCCTTGATATTGGCCTTTTCAGGGTTAATGTTCATTAACAGGAAAATATTAATCCCATTCACGCTTCTAGGCATTTTAGGTGTTTTGTTCACACCGTTTCCTGGTTTGAACCTTTATAATATCATGGGGCCGTTTTTACTAGGATTTGTAAGTCATGTTATCCTTGATTTATATACGCATAGTGGGGTTAAATTTTTAAGACCATTCTCAACCAGAACATTTAAAAAAGGCCTTGGCGGCTTTCTAATAATAATATGGATCATATGCGCAGGATATAGCATTATGCACACCTTTTTCTGATTCTCATCCTATTATTTGAGGTGGTGAAAAAAGATAAATAATAAAAACGTAGTTCATGGGCTCAATGAAAATATGAACATGCAATTTAAACAGAGGATTACTAGCGGCTCACTTGAATGTATAGCTCATATAAAGGTAAAAAGATGAAAGCAATAGTTGTGGGAACCGGGGCAGGAGGAGCGACAGCTGCACGTGAATTATCAGCCCAAGGCTTCAAAGTAACAATATTAGAGGCGGGAGGGACATTCAAGCCATTCAGAAGACTTTTATCATTGGCAACACCATTAAGAAAAACAGGCCTTTTAGGTGATGAAAGAATATTAGCCACATATTTCCTCCAATGAATGCCACACGTTCATCAAATGAACTTGTACTCTTAAGGGGCATGACAATGGGCGGCTCCACGGTACTTTCCTGTGGCAATATAGCGCGTGCTGAACACGGACTAAAAGAAATTGGACTTGACCTCACACCAGAATTTGAAGAAATTGAAGAAAGTATTGGTATAAGAGAATTTTCAAGGGAAAAATGGAGGCCAATAACAAAGAAAATGTTTGAAGTTGCAGAAGAACTCGGATTGAAACCAAAACTTGTAAACAAGGCTATAGACCCTGAAAAGTGCATATGTTGTGGATTATGCGAGCTTGGATGCGCTAATGGCGCGAAATGGGACTCTAGAAATTTTTTAGATGATGCGATTCGTGGAGGCGCCATAATACATACATCATCACCAGTTAAAAAACTTATAGTAGAAAATGGAACTGTTAAAGGAGTTAAATTGAAATCAAGGTTCAAATCAAAAACTTTAAAAGCAGATATTGTGGTTTTAGCTGCTGGAGGAATAGGCACGGCCCAGATACTGAAGGCATCAGGTTTACCTGCCAAAGACAATTTATGGGTTGACATCGTCCTTACATTAGGGGGTGTTCTTAAAGGGGCTAATCAGCTCAAGGAACCTCCAATGGCATGGTATACAAAACATGAGGATTATATCCTTTCCCCATATTTTGATATTCTCTCCCACTGGTTCCATAAACCATGGAGAGGCGTTCATATAACCGATAGAGTTGGCATGATGGTAAAACTTGCCGATATAGAGAAAGGAACAGTCTTTGCAGATGGAAAAGTGGAAAAAATTATAAAAAGGGAGGATAATCTGCGCCTAGATAAGGCAATTAATGAAGCCGCAAAAATCATGGAATCAGCAGGGGTTTCAGGCCCATATATTAAGGGGATGTATAATGGTGGGCACCTTGGAGGTACTGTTCCTCTTAAGGCTGAAGATGTGGATTCAATGAAGCCTTCATGGTTGCCTAGAAGGTTATGGGTGGCCGATCTTTCATTAGCACCTCGTTCACAAGGTTTACCCACAATATTGCTCGCCGCAGCCCTTGCACTTAAAGTATCAAGAAAAAATAATAGAACGTTGGAAAGGAAAATAAACATTCTATTGGATGATCAGAAGAAATTTGTCCGGGTAAATTCGTTCAAATTTATATAATTTTTCATGGTTCTTTGATCAGTAAAATACGGTTGAAATTGTACAATATTCTGTGTTTGTGGATACATTTTTGAAATTATAGGGTCTAGAGGGTTTGATTGGTTTTTTTGTTAAATTTTCACGGGCCAGTGGCGAATATTTTCACATTATCTGGGATTTTGTAAACGTTCATTCAAGGATATTGAAAAAGATTATAAACTTTCCAATTTGGATTAATGGGGGTTATATTAGGTGTGTGGAAGATCCAGCATATAGAACTTTCTAGATTATATATATTGGAATTTATAGGATGTTACAAAAAGAGTTACTTTTAAAAATTCTTTTGTTAGGTAAAAGATAGAAAAATTTATATTATCATAAATAATCATGTTAATTATCGGATTAGTTAGGAGTAAAGACAATGTCCATAGCAAGAATCGGTTATGGAATCGCCTACTTCATCATATTAATATACAATATCCTTAAATCAGCCCTAAACGTGGCTAAAATGGTCTTAACAGGGAATATAAAACCGGTAGTGGTTGAAATTGAAACAATACTAGAGCGTCCAATATCACAGACCATACTCGCAAACAGCATAACACTAACACCTGGAACACTATCAATAGATCTCGATTCAGAAAAAAGACTACTAAAAGTCGCCACAATAATACCAAAAGAAAAAAAGGAAATAATACCATTTGAATCTTACATCAAAAAAATGCTCGAATAAGAGGGGGGGAAAATGAACCTACTCCTAATCTCAGAATATATTCTACTCGCATCCCTCGCAATATTCATAATAGCAGCTGTCAGAATAGCAACAAGAAAAACAATAGCAATGGGCCTTGTAGGAGTTTCAGCATTAACTATCGCAGTGGCAACAATACTCATACTCATAAATAAAATCCATGGTATAGGATTCTGCCGAGACATTGCCTATGCACTCGTACTACTCGGACCCGTAGGCACAATAGCATTTGCAAAGGTCCTAAAGGGGTGAATAAGATTGAATCCCATAATAATAATCAGATCAGCCATACTATTAATCTCATCAATCCTATTATTGATAAGCGCCGCAGGCATCCTAAGATTCAAGGATAACATCCCAAGGGTACTATACGCAAGAATACACATCCTCGGCGTGGCCGATATCGCATGTATCATCGCCCTTTTAACATTATATGAGCCACTTCTCGCAATCACATACTTCATATTAGCACCATTCGCAGCCCATGCAATCGCAAACGCATACTATTATGGAGAGGAGGACCATGATTGAATACTTGATAATGATCATAATAGTACTAGGAGCTATATTAGCATTGATCCAAAGGGACCTTCTAAAGGCAGCTATATTGACAGGTGTCCCAGGAGCGTCCATGGCATTCCTTTACCAGTTTCTACTCGCCCCGGATGTCGCATTGACACAAGCAATCGTAGGATCCGCAATAATACCGGTATTCTTCGCACTCGCAGTCTATAAGACAAGGAGGATGGAGGAATGATACCAGTACAATTAGCATCATTCTTCACAGCAGCAAGCCTAATCCTAATCGGGATTATAGGCGTCTTCTTCATTGACAACCTCATAAAGAAGGTGATAGCACTCTCATTTATAAGTGACGGTGTTAACCTTTTCCTGGTGACCCTAGGCTACAAGCCCGGTGGCATAGTATATATTCACATGCCAGGAATGCCAAGTTCATGGTTTGCCCAGAACGCATCATATCCCTTGCCATTTGCTCTCGTACTTACAAGTATAGTTATCGGTGCAAGCACCCTAGCAGTCATGCTAGCTATAATAATCGTATTATACCATAGACATGGTAGCCTTTCATCAAAAATACTTGAAGACTAAAAGGAGAGGATTAGCATATGAAATCCCTTATTGCCCTGATGGTGATACTACCAATCCTATGCGGTCTACTCTTGAACCTACTCCATAAAAAGGATAGAACAATCAAAATATTAGCATTGACCGTTGCGATAGTACTCCCAATAATCCCTTTAATCGCAAGTTATGGAGCCTATTATTTTGGAGGATACCCACCAATCGTGGAAAACCCCACCCTTGCAAAGTATCTGCCAGCATATATTACAGGATCGTATTTAGCCAAATTCCACCCCGCGATAACCTACATCTTCAACAGCGCCCAGAGAATATTCATCTTCATACTTGGAATCGTAGCTTTCCTCGCGATCTTCACATCACTAAACGAGGTTAAAAGACCATCAGGGGTCTACTCCTTCCTAATGTTCATGGCCACCGCAGCTGTAACAGCTATTATATTGGCAGATGACATATTCAACTTGTATGTTTTCTTTGAGATAGCTGCAATTTCACAAGCAGGCATAATACTCTCTTCCAATATCAAGGGAAGTTATAAAATGGCCCTAAGGTACCTTTTCCTTGGAGGTGTTGCAGCGCCAATGCTGCTCTTGGGCGTGGCCCTACTATTAGGTGCTATAGGGAATGTTAACATATCAGACATGATATTCGCCATGAAGAACGGGCTAATAGACCAGAGTAATCCAATATTTTTAACAGCTGCGGGACTAATATTCTTTGGATGGCTTTATGGGTCAGGCTTGCCACCATTCCACACAATAAAGTCAGGATTGTACAGTAAGGCCCTTCCACATGCAGCCTCCCTCATCCAAGCATTCTCAGTATTCACCCTTGTAGCCTTGGGCGTGATCATACTCAGATTATTCTACTATATCCCAGTTGTGAGATGGGCTATTATCATATTTTCTATTGCAGCCATGGCCCTTGGTATTAGCATGGCCATCATGCAGACAGACTTCAAACGTTTGATAGGTTTCCTTGCAGTTGGAGAATTAGGCTATATTGGGATAGGACTGGGATTAGGGACTGCTATGAGCATAACAGCAGGTCTTTTCCAGGCAGTGAACGAGGCCATAGTAACTGCTTGCCTTTTCTTAGGCTTTGGGACAATACTCTACCAGACGGGTACAAGTGAAATAGATAAACTGGGAGGTCTTTTAAAGTATAAACCTGGCGTGGCCGGGCTCATGATTTTGGCAGGTTTTATAATGGCTGGCATACCACCATTTAATGTCTTCCAGAGCAAATTGATGCTCATAGAATCTGCTATAAGCGCTGGGTTCCCTGAACTTGCCATTATAATGATATTGTTGAGTATAATTACATTCATGACCTTTATGAAGGCATACTATTCAATCTATTTGAAACCGGAGCCAATGGGACTTGAAGTTAAAACTGAGAGGATACCCTCTTCCACGATATTTTCCATGATAATATTGTTGGTGATCTGCACAATCCTTGGTATTCTCCCACAACTTGCAACTTCACAATTTGGGAGCATAATCCATGCACTCATGCTATGATGAGAGGAGGAGATCATGACATTATATGATAGTATAATCGAGAAGATAAGGGAGATAGAAGAGAAGACTAAGAAGGAGGCGCGAGTAACGAATATATCCACCTCTGCTGTCTTAACAGCTGAACTCACCATTGTATCCACGATATTCCTAGTGATATTGATGATAAGGAAAGTGAATATTTACATAATGGTCCTTGTCCTTTTATTAATGGGGTTCATGTTAATTTCAATGACCCCTATTACGGTTATCCTACGGAGAGAGCAAACTGATTCATTCCATAAAATGATATTCTATGTCATTTTAACCTTCGGAGTTTTAATAACATTACTCTACTGGGGGAATATAAATGTCTGAAGGGATTAGAAGCCTTATAGTAACATTCTCATTAGTTATCTTCGGGGTCACGCTTTTTGACACCATAATAGGCCTTTATAAAGTCCTTAATCCGGGTATAAGTTGGATATACAATTATGTAGGTACAAGGATAGCCCCCAACATGGTTACAATTGTTGTGTTCGATTGGAGAGGATATGATACCTTAGGTGAAGCTCTAATATTAGTTACAGCGGTTATTGTAACATTACTCATCTTTGGAAGAGGGAAAGTAGAACTTGGAGGGAAATAGGTATGAGCACCATACTTAAAATATTCGCATTCCCAGCATCAATACTCATAATATGTCTTGGAATTTCAACAATATTAGGGGGTCATATAACCCCTGGAGGAGGTTTCCAGGGTGGTGCGATCATAGCAGCAGGATTCATATTCTGTGCGATAGTCTATGGATCTGAGAAGACACCATTCAAATTCACGCACAGATTCATGGCAGCATTAGAGAGTATAGGGGCCATAGGCTACATAATCCTAGGATTGGTCGGAATCCTATTTTCAGGTTACTTCCTCTACAATATAGGAGTGGACTTGTATAATCTCTTACCGGGTGTAAGTAGTGTTTTCAATTATCCTGACGCGGTACATGCGGGTATAATACCATACTTGAACATATTAATAGGATTGAAGGTGCTGGTGGGTTTAAGCGCTGTTGTTATAACCTTCCTAGAATTTAAAGGAGAATAAGGTGGAAACAAATGTTGTACGCTGGTCCGAGCCTTTTCGGATTCCTAATAGGTTTCATCCTCGGAACAAGAATAAAAGAAGATGAAGAACTGAGATTTCCCCTATCATCTTATATTGTGATCTTAATAGCTGCAATTTTAATGGCATGGCAGCTAGGCCCATTCCCATACTATCATGATCTGCCATTAGCAAGCGGTTTCATAGCAGCATTCATTGGTATAATAGCAGGGAGGATCATAAGAGGCTAGACGGAGAGTAGGATCATGTTCATCACAACAGCAAAATGTGAAGGGATAGGCGAATGTGTAAAGGCGTGTCCAACAGATGCTATAAGATTAATTGATGGGAAAGCATTCAGCTGCATCACTTGTGGTGCATGCGCTGATGAATGCCCGAATAAGGCAATACAACAAAATAAGTATGGTGGATTCGTTGTTGACAGGGCAAAATGTAACCTATGTGGTATATGCGAATACATATGCCCAGTTAACAGTATAAAAATAGAAGACGATACAGTGAAGGGTATATGTGCCAGGTGCGGATTATGTGAAGAGGCTTGTCCTGTTAACGCGCGCATAGACGCATTCGACCTCATAGAAGAACGTCAACTAAAGTTCCTCGAGGCCCTAGATTTTGCTGTTAAAATACCCAAAAAGCGAAAACCCCTAAAAAAGGAGGTTAAAAGGACAAACGTGATAACAGACCCCGAAGAATGCATCAAATGTAGAAGATGCCAATATTATTGTCCCACAGGAGCCATAATTGTAGATTTGGAAGAAGAAGGCTTCTGTAGTGAATGTAGAATATGTGAGGATGTTTGCCCAGTTGGGGCTATAAAGGACACAACCATAGACCCTGAAAAGTGTACATTATGCCTCAAATGCATGGAAGAATGCCCAAACAATGCAATCTATACTGATGATTTCACTGTCAAAATAAGGAAACCCGAAAAAGAACTAGAAGGGGTAATAGTTTCTTGTCTAAATTGTGGATTATGTGCAAGTGCATGTGAAACCGGCGCCCTTAGAATGATAGATGGTAAAATGCGCTATGATCCATCATTATGTGAAGAATGCGAAGAAAAACCATGCTTAGATGCCTGCCCAGTAGGCACCCTCAGACTCGGATCTGATGGAAGACTAAAAGGATATTGCGTATCTTGTGGAAAATGTGTAGAATCTTGTGACATTTATGAAGCACGAAGCTTCCAAGAAGTTAAATGGGACGGTACGGTATCTGAAGATTGTATATCCTGCGGTACCTGTGCAGAGGTCTGTCCAAAGGATACTATAACCCTTAAGAAGGGTTCCATCGAAGTAGACTTCGATAGATGCATATTATGCGAAAAATGTGGGATACATTGCCCCACAGACGCCATACCAAAAACCACAATGCGCAAAAAGTCAATAAAGGATGGATTCACCCTAATAGACGACAGATTATGTATAAAATGCGGTCTCTGTATGGAAACATGCCCAGAAGATGCTATAACAAAAACACCAGAGAATATAATGGTAGTGGATGAAGACAAGTGCATCTACTGCGGAGCATGCAACAACATATGCCCAGCCAAAGCCATACTATTCGAGAGAGAATTCAGCCTCTCCAAATAAAAGGAGGACCACACTATGAAAAACTTGTTAAGGATACTATTGGAAGGCGCCTACACCAACATCAAAAGGATATTCTTCGCCGCTGATAGGGTCACAGACATGGAACTTAGAAAGAAAATACTCACAGGAAAAGTTGAACCAACACCTAAAGTAGCTGAAACCCCATGTATTGGCTGTGGAGGATGCTCAAATGCTTGCCCCACAGGAGCCATCCAAATGAAGGACCTTGAAGAACCAATCGAAATAGCAGAAGGCCTCATAAAAAGGCAAATACCAACACTAGATTCTGAAAAGTGCGTCTACTGTTATTATTGTCATGATTTCTGCCCATTATATGCTCTATTCGGGGAACCTGGGACAATACACCCAAATGATGTGGGCATCGTAGAATTTGATGTTAAAGAAGCCATCGAAAAACCCGTTAAAATACCCGAAGAAAAACTGAAATTCATAACACAATTCCTCTCAGATAAAAGCATCATAGAACGTGAAAAAACTTCAAGGGAGTAGGGGGGAGTTTAATGGGAATCAAATCATATGCAAGGGCCAGAGCCATCCATGCAATGCTAGTATATACAGGTGGCTGCAATGGCTGCGACATAGAAATCGTGAATGCAGTGTTCTCCCCAAAATATGACGCTGAACAATATAAAATATTCCTAACATGGAATCCCAGGGAAGCAGATGTACTCATAGTAACAGGACCAGTAACCAAACAAAACAAAAAGCCATTAGAAGAGATTTATAAGGCAATACCCGAGCCAAAAATTGTCATAGCAGCGGGTGCATGCGCTCTCATGGGGGGCGTTTATAAGAACATCCATGGGGACATACCATCAGAAGAGATCGCTGGACCAGTTGAGGAAGTAATACCAGTAGATGCCAAAGTCCCAGGATGCGCAGTGAGACCAGAAGACGTATTAGCCGGCGCCATATCTGCACTACCAAAACTTCTAGAAGCCAAATAATCGTGAGGGGTGACAAAATTTGGATAGAAATATTATAGAAGCTGAGATCACAATGGGGACAGTCCATTCAGCAGCTATAGAACCATACCGCGTCAGACTCTTTGTGGAAGATGAGATAGTGAAGGATGCCGAGATAACAGTAGGCGTCAATCATAGAGGAGTGGAGCGTATAATGGAAGGTCTCCCCGTAGAGAAAGCTAACAGTCTCACAGAGAAAATATGTGGTATATGTTCTGGTGTTCACTTGTGGAATTCAGTCCTAGTCGCTGAGAAAGGATTAGAGATCGAAATACCTGAAAGGGCCAGTTATATAAGGATAATAGTAGGGGAACTTGAAAGGATACATAGCCACCTCCTATACTTGGCCCATGGTAACGAGGTCCTAGGACATGAAACATTTTCAATGAGATTATTTTATATAAGAGAGACTGTGATGGAACTTCTAAGGATGATAGGGGGCAACAGAGTCCAATATGGTGTTCCCATCATAGGTGGGATAAGGCCAAGGGCAGAATTAGATGAGATGAAAATCCAGAAAATAAGAGAAGGCCTAGATTACATAGAAGAAAAAGTGAAAGGGTTTGCAGATCGTTTCACCTCAGACCCCATGATAATGTCACGCATAACTGGGGTGTGTCCGCTTAGCAGAAAGGACGCCCTTAGACTAGCGGTAACAGGGCCGACTTTAAGGGCGACAGGGGTGGAATTTGACATGCGCAGGGAAATGGAATGCTATGACCCCTTTGAATTTGATATTATCACAGAAAATGATGGGGACGTGAAATCCAATCTCCTCGTCAGAGTCTTCGAAATCTTCGAATCTGTTAAGATAATAAGACAGGCCCTGGATAACCTCCCAGAGGGGGCTATCGTGGACAGAAGCTGGGAAATGCAGGACACTAATATAACAAAAAGTTATGTTGAAGCTCCAAGGGGCACATTATACCATTCTTATGCCCTCGAAGATGGTAGGGTTAGGAATGTTGTTATCAGAACACCTTCAATGGCTAATATAGGTGCCATGCAATATGCGCTTATAGGCCATCATATAACAGACGCCCAACTTGGGATAGTGCAATGCGATCCTTGCTTCACTTGTACAGATCGTGCAATAGAGATAGTCAATCTAAAAAGGTGATCATAATGGAATATTCTATAATAAGTGCCATTGGGACCATCATCATCGGATTCATAATCAGCCTATGGCTTCCCGGCCTTGAAAGGAAAATGATACATGCGCGAATCCAGCAGAGAATAGGCCCGCCAATTTCTAGTCCGGGTATAATGGCCCCATTGAAATTCTTCTTTAAACAAACCATAAGACCATATTCGCCATTGCCAAGATTATATAATTCATTACCACTTATCGGATTATTATCAGTGTTTCTTATTTTCTTATTCTCAGTCCCTGAAACTTATCATCTGGGGGCTCTTGCGAGTATAGTTGCAATTGTGGGTTTCTTGAAGATAGAGGAGGTTATATATGTTTTCATGGGGTCCCTTTCAAAGTCTGTCATGTCTCTTAGGATGCCATTCCCAGATCTTGCCAAGGGTGCTAAGCATCCTAATGTGCAGAGGAGCTTCCTAGAGGATATAAGTGCCATGAGAGCATTCAGATTAATAGCATTCGGGTCATTCCCATTATATATCGCAATGTTCATCCCAGTAGTCATCTCCAAGAGCATATTCCTAGGGGATATAGTGGCTTATCAGAAACTCCATGGTCCAATACTCTTCTCAGTAGCTGGTGTGATAGGGGCCATAGTATTCTTTTTAGGATACATGATACTTCTTAATGAGTATCCATTTGTCATCTTAAAGGCGAAGGCAGATGTCATCGAGGGCCCGTATATGGAGTATGCTGCTAAGTGGCGTGCATTAGTTTATATAATGAGGGGTTTTCTCATGTTCACACTTGCCATGCTATTCTCGGTATTGTTTTTGGGTGTGCCGCCAAGCATATTCAGTTGGGGCATACTTGTTAATATCCTGGTGGCGGTGTTGTTCCCCATGTTAATGGCTTCTTTCAGTGCTTTCGCCCCGATCTTCACATTTAAACAATTTTATCCTGTTACATTTGGGGTGACGATACTTGGGGTTGTAGCACTCTTGGCAGCATTCATATAAAAATGTAGGGGGGCTGATTATAGATGAAGATGGTTATAAGACCTCATCATATTATAAGCCTTGGAGGATATATAGTGGAATGGGATTTCCCATACAGGAATCTTATAGTTGTGAATCCAACTGATGAGCACATAAAGATAGAGGTCCCAGTCTTTGATGAGGAGTGGATTGAAGAGCACAGAAAACTTGGACTTAGAATAACCCCTGTGAGATATGAGGATAATTATCTCAGCCTATGGAAGAGGGAGAAATCCAAGTTAGAGTAAGGATATTATGGCTATAACGGCTATTAGTATAAAGACTGTTGAAAGGCCGGGTGTTCTCAGTGAGATAGCTGAAATGATAGCCCGGAAAGGTATAAATATAAGCTATGCTTATCTTTACGTGGAAGAGGATGGGATTGGCTCAATATACATGGAATTAGAAGATGTTAAGGATATAGAAGAGCTTATCACTGATTTAAGATCTTTTGAAAGCGTTTTGGATGTTGATGTTCACAGGCCACTTGAGGATATTTATGGAAAACGAATAATAATCATTGGGGGTGGGGCGCAGGTTTCACAAGTTGCCATGGGGGCTATAAGTGAGGCTGACAGACATAACATTAGGGGTGAGAGGATAAGCGTCGACACAATACCGCTTGTTGGGGAGAAAGAACTTGCAGAAGCTGTTAGGGCTGTTGGACGGCTCCCAAGGGTTGGCGCGCTGGTGCTTGCAGGTTCTCTTATGGGTGGTGAAATAAGCAAGGCAGTAGAAAAAATAAAAAGGGAACAGAATATTATTGTGATAAGTCTTAACATGCCTGGTAGTGTTACTGAAAAGGCGGATCTTGTAGTTACTGATCCTATACAAGCAGGTGTTATGGCTGTTATGGCCGTGGCTGATACTGCCATATTTGATATAAAGAAGGTGCGGGGTAGGAAGTTTTAGCTCATTTCTATGGCTCTTATAAGTTTACTTGCAGTGTTTTTTACTTCGGGATCTTTTATGTCTTTGCTTTCCCTTATTCGCAGGGCAAGTTCTAGTACTCTGGGGACGTCTGATGGTTTTATCTTTTCAGCCATTTCGAGGTAACTTTCCTCTTTTTCCTCTATTTTTACCTTCTTCTTTTCCATCAATTCTAGTAGGACTTTACATGTATTGAGGATATCTGGGTCGTCTATATTCTCACATTTTTTTAGAAGTTCTTCTTTCATTTTTTAATCACCGTAATAATATTATTATTTTCGTTTTATAAAAATCTTATAGTTTTTCTGGGCAGATATCATTGCAGTTGCATTTTTCACATTTTCGAGGGTTTAGATTTGCTGATGGTGCATGTTCTCCCATTAGAATCCCTTTTATTTCCCCTATTATGGTAAGGAGGTCTTCTCTAAGGGCTTGGTCTATGGTAACCGGTCTTCTTTCACCTACGAGGATGTAATCTACGAATCCTAGGAGGACTTCGCTTTTAAACTCTTTTTCTATTAATAGTGCATACGCGGCTACTTCCAGAGCGTCTGAATCCCAAACACCCTTATATGGTGGTAGTCCTGTTTTAATCTTAATTGGATGATATTTTCCCTTGATGATCTCAATCCTGTGAACATTCCCATAAAGTTCTAGACTATCATCATAGATCCTATAATTGCTTAGACTTGGATTTGCTATGAATCTTCTGATCTCATATCCATCTTTTCCGGTTACATCCATAAATCTTTTAATTTTTATTGACTCCACTTCAGCCTCCATTTCAAGGATCTTTTCAATTTCACTTGGAGGTGCTAATCTTTCAACTCCCCTTTTTAGAATATCTCTTATCTCATTAACTCCCATTCCTTTATGGATTAGTGGTAATACATCCCCTATCAGATCCTTAAAATCGTTATAGGCCCCCCTAATCAGTTTGATCTTTTGTATACTCCTTTCATCGACTTCCTCTATGTATAATTTGAAGGGACAGAAAAGATACTCTGATATCAAAGAAACCCTCATATTCATAAAAAGCACCACCATAATATTACAAAAATTAGGGTACTATTTAAACTTATCGATAGTAAACCTTTAAAACTAGAAGAGGGGATATTTTACCTTTATATATTCATTGAGGGCTTCTCTTGTGGTTCCCACAACCACCCTGTAGCCTTCCCTTGCACCGGTATATTTTTCCAGTTCCCCCTTAGCTATTATTCTTTCACCCTCTTTTGCCTGGCCAGCATATGTATGGGTAAAAGAAACAACCTCATCTATATCCACATTTGGACCCTCTATGATGCGAACATCCTCCACTTTATAAATAGCCGGGTTGTCGAATGCTGCCATGGCATCATAGACCCTAGCCTCTATTTTTATCTTACCAATGGGCTCATATACTGTGTCAGCCCATGAGCCCTCTATTTCATCCCAGCTGCGAGTCGCAAGTATATCGAATAATGTGCCGTTAACAAGGCCCCTATTATTTTTACGCTCCTCATACCAACAAAACTCCTCGAAACTCAAACTATCATCCTTGATACGCTTTTTATAAACCTTTAACCAATAATCTCCACTCAGACTCTTAAATGGTCCTTGATCTTTAAGTTGGGCGAATGTTTCAAGCGCCTTCCTATGATTCTCAAGGCCATAAATAACGAAATCAATATCCGAATTTTTAGGATCATGTAGTGATGGTAGAATAGAACCAGAAACCCCCATATCATTATATGATATTGATGCTTCCTCATGGAAAGCGTCAGCTATTATCAGAACCTTCTCGAGAAGCTCATCAGAAGGACCTTCTTCCATAATTTCCCTTAATCGCCTTGTTGGTGTTAGAATC
The DNA here is from genome assembly GCF_003264935.1 of Methanothermobacter tenebrarum. NCBI lineage: Archaea > Methanobacteriati > Methanobacteriota > Methanobacteria > Methanobacteriales > Methanobacteriaceae > Methanothermobacter > Methanothermobacter tenebrarum. The sequence continues at coordinate 136,640 of NZ_QLOE01000002.1, read as the reverse complement.
TCTTCTATAAGCTCATCAGGAACCGCTAAAATGATCTTCCTAAGATTTTCAGCTTCATATAAATAGGTTGGATAATTCTCTTCAAGGAAATGGTAGGCCCCTTTTGAATCCACCTTAGAATATCTTCTACCATCCCTTGACCTTTCACCCTCTGGATCAGGTATGTATCTTAAAAATGCAATTATACGATCCTCAGGGTGCAAATAAGAAGTAGTTGCGAAGAAAAGATCATCCACAGTATATACAAAATCCCTTGGCCTTGACATCATAGGATAAAATAAATGCGAAAACTAATAAATAATTTACCCAAAAATTGAGTCTTAATGCCATGATAGTCAAAAGAATAAAACCATCCAAGGACCTGAAAGAAGAGCTTTTAAAAATAGAAGAGAGTGGCATAATAATATCAGGTATTGGGAGTCTTAAAAGAGCCACTTTAAGGTTAGCAGATGAAAAAATAGTGGAAATCGAAGGCCCCCTTGAGATAATATCCATGCAAGGTACAATCACAGCAGATGGCATACATGTACACATAGCAATAGCCAACAAAGACGGGAAAATAATAGGAGGACACCTAAAAGGGGGATGCAAGGTCCACACAACCGTAGAAATCGCAATTTTACCATACAATGGGACTCTAAAAAGATCAAAGGATGAAAAAACTGGTTTCATGGAATTAGACATAGGAGGATTCTGATGATACATGAACACCTCAAGGATAGAATATTATATGATGGCACCCAAATAAGACCCAACTGGGCCCTTAATGAACTCAATATCAAAGGCCCAAGTATAATAACTTGGATCGGGCCCATGAACATAAAAGATATCATAGACTACGAGGACAAAAACCTCGAGATAAAGGCCGAGAAGATGGCCCATTTCATAGTAGAACATTTTGATGAACAACCAGCGAATCTAAGGTTATGTTATCATCGTCAGAGGATACTTGTGATGATACTCCAAGAAGAATTATGGGAACATGACATACCCACAAAGAGGGAAGGTGACGACCTCTACATAGGCACTGGTAAACTTACCGTGTCAGTGGCCACGGCAGCGGTCTCAAGCATGAAAATACACCTTGGAATGAACATAACAAGCAAGGGGACCCCAGAGGATGTTGAAACAGTGGGGATACTAGATTATAAGAGCTTGGGGGAAGATGATATAATAAAAATCGTGAGTAATGTGGCCAAGAAGTACATCCAAGAGATCAGATTAATAGAAGAGGACATTACAAAGACGAGAACAGGGTGATATGCGTTGAAGATAATAATAGAGGGGATACATGCTAATTTGAGATTTTCAGCAGCACATATGATACCTGAGCATGAAACATGTGGCGTCATCCATGGACATTCCTATATAGTTAATGTAGAAGTGGAAGGCGAACCAACAGGAAAACATGGTTTCATAGTCGACTTCAAAGATGTTAAGGGTATAATGCGGAGAATCTGTAAAAGATTGGATCACCGTCTACTAGTGCCATTGAAAAGTCCGCTAATGGACGTGCAAGTAAGTGACGAGGAGGTAGAATTTCAAGTTGCAGATAAAAAATATAAAATCCCAAAGGAAGATTGCTGCCTATTACCCATAGAATCCACTTCTGCAGAAGGACTTGCAAAATACTTCGCCAAGAAACTCTATAAGGAGCTGAAAGAATATAATAAGATGATAAAGAATGTCAAAGTTTGTGTGAATGAGGGAATAGGACAAGGTGCTATCTTCACCTACCCTGGAGTTGATAGGATATGAGAGCCCCTATAATGGAGGTCTTTTCCAGCATCCAAGGAGAGGGGCTCCTAGTTGGGTGCAGGCAAATATTCATACGATTCGCAGGATGTAACCTCAACTGCAGATACTGTGACACTCCCGAGAGCAGAGACCCTCAAAGGGGAGAATTAATCACCATAAATGATCTTAAATTTAAAATAAAAGGACTTGAAACTCCTGATCTCCATTCAATCAGTTTAACAGGGGGCGAACCCCTACTTTACGCCGATTTTATAAAAAATCTCTTGCATGAAACCAATTATAAGTCGCTGTTAGAAACTAACGGATCTTTACCAAGTGAGATCAAAAAAATAGCCCATCTCATAGATTATGCATCTGTTGATATAAAATTACCAGAACATGTTGATACTGAGGAAATTATAGAAAAAGAAATCAAGTCCATAAACATATTAATAAAAAGAGGTGTAAATACATATCTCAAGGTAGTGATCTTACCAACTATCTCCCCACTCTACATGGGACAATTAGCCCAAAAACTTCGAGAAGAGATTTCAGAACCCTCTAAGACTCCCATAGTGATCCAGCCAATCAGCCCGTTAGATTATTGGATTGGGAGCGCTCATCGACTGTTAAGGATTTCGGAGGAAATTGGAAAGCACTTTAAAGTACGGTTAATACCCCAGGTTCACAAAATTTTAGATCTAAGATAGGAGGTTTAGGTGATGGATGTAGAAACAAAGATGACTGTCCATGATGCCATGACAACAAACGTGGTAACTGTAGATCCGAGTATCAGTGTCGCCGAGGCAGCATATATAATGACAAAGGAAAAGGTAGGGAGCCTAATCGTGAAGAGTAATGCAGAACCAGAAGGGTTAATAACAGAAAGCGACATAATCCAAAAGGTTGTCTCCAAGGATTTGAAGGCAAGCAAGGTTACCATAGGGGAAGTCATGACCAAAGACCTTATCACCATAGAACCTGAAAAAGAATTGAATGAAGCCGCCAGATTAATGGCCAGAAACAATATAAGAAGACTACTAGTCGTGAAGGACGGCTCATTAGTAGGCATATTAACATCCACAGATGTGATGGCAGTATCACCTGAACTCACCGAGATATTAGTTGAAAGCGCACGTTTTGAAGAGAATACAACAACATACACTGAAGAAGAAAGACCCCTACCAGGTATCTGTGAAATTTGCGGAACTTTCGCCGAATATTTAGAAGAATATGACGGTAAGTATGTATGTGAGGAGTGTAAAGAGGAATTAGAGGGTGAATAATTTGAAAGTGAAAGATTTAATGACCCCCAATCCAGTGACTGTCCCAGTTGACATGACAATTACCCGTGTGAGATCCATACTCCGCGATGAGGATTTTAGATGCGTTCCTGTTGTAAACGGAGAACACCTTGAAGGATTAATCACAAGAGGTGATGTACTCCATATTTCATCCACAAAATCCAACATTGAAGCAAGGGGGATGATGGAGAAGCCAGATGTCATACTCCTCCCAGAAATGGATGTATACAAAGCTGCCGACCTCCTAATAAGGGCCAAGGAGATACAAGCCCCTGTAGTGGAATCCACTGATAATATGAAACTAATAGGGATATTAAGCGTCTATGATATATTGGCAGGTTTTATTGAAAGGAGGATCCCACCAAAAAAGGAAAAAGTGGGTGAAGTTTTAACAGAAAAGGTCGTAGTATGTGATATAAAGGACCCACTCTCCAAGGTTTGGAACAAGATGGATGAATCAGGCTATTCAGGATTACCTGTAATGAAAGAGGGTAAACTAATTGGCATAATAACGAGAAAAGATCTTATAAAATATGGTCATGCTCGTATAGTGAAAGAATCAGGGGACGTTAGAGCCGTGCCCGTGGAGAAGATAATGCAAACCCCACCCATAGTGGCTACAAGGGACATGCCCATTGATGAAGCGGCCACGATAATGGTAAATAGGGATGTGGGGAGACTCCCAGTAGTTGAAGACCCAATATATGTTAAAAGCGACCCTCAAAGGGCTAAAGAGGGAAAACTCGTCGGCATAGTTTCAAGAGAGGATATATTGAAGGCTTATATTTATTCTTAAAGGTGTGGCGATGCTACCTTGGGATTTTAGGGTTTCTACCCACCCAAACAATTTTTTAATAAAATTTTCACGATTATTAATAAAACTGTGAGGTGTGTTGATGAGGAAAAAAGACACCATAAACATAGTAAAATCCTTGGACCGGGGTCCAGTGGAGTTTGAAAGCAGAAATTTTGAACATGAAGGCGATGTTATGAGCGTCGCCCAAAAAGAAGTGGTCTCAATACCACCCACTATAAATATTAAAGAGGCCGCTGAAATAATGGTTAAAAACAAGTTCAGAAGGCTTCCAATAACGGACCCGGGCACAGGGAAACTCTTGGGGATAATAACATCAATGGACATCCTAGACTTTTTAGGAGGAGGAGACAAATCCAAAATACTCGAAGAAAAATATGATGATAACTTTCTCGCAGCCATAAACGAACCCGTAAGGAAAATAATGACCCGTAACGTTAAATACATAACCCTAAAGGATTCAATAACAGACGCGGTTGAAAAGATGCTCAAATATAATATTGGAGCATTACCAGTTGTCAACCATGAAAAAAAACTAGTAGGGATAGTCTCAGAAAGAGACTTCGTATTTCTAATGGCAGGAATCCTAAATGATGAAATAGTAGCAGATCACATGACAGAAAATCTCATAACAACAACCCCAGGCACCCCAATAGAGGGAGCTTCCAAGATAATGGTAAGAAACAAATTCAGAAGATTACCAATAGTTGGAGAAGAAAGAAAAACACCCCACCCAGAAAAAGAAAAACTTGTAGGGATTGTAACATCCACCGACATACTAGAATTTTTAGGATCCAACAAAGTATTCGACACCATAAAAACAAATAGCGCAGAAGAAGCCCTTAACACCCCAGTAAGTGAAATAATGGAGAAAAAAGTAGTCACGATAAACTCAACAAGCACACTAGGACAATTATACGAGATAATGGCCAAAAACGGTATCGGGGGAGTGCCAGTAGTTGACTACGATGAACTTCTAGGTATAATAACCGAAAGCGACCTATTAAAGGCCATAGCCCGCTAAACTATTTTTTACCAGGTGAGAGAATATGAAAGTCGAAGATGTGATGACCACAACAGTAAAGGTAATGCCAGACACTCAACAGGTTTCCTATGCCAGAAACCTAATGCTGAAACATGGAATAAGTCACATAGTCGTGGTAGACAGCGAAAGAAAACCAGTCGGGATAGTAACAGAAAAGGACATAACCCGCAAATTGAGAGTGGCCGGGCCAACATGGCGAAGAAGGCCGATAGATAAAATATCCATAAAGAGGGTGATGAGTAAAGACCTTATAAGTGTACCGGCCACTGCAGACATAAGAGAGGCTGTAGATATCATGCTGAGGAATAATATAAGCTCCCTACCTGTAGTGGAGGATGGGAAACTTGTCGGTATAATAACAAAAACAGACCTTCTCAGAGTTTATAATGAAAAATGTAAAGGCAGATGGAAAGTTTCTGATCTCATGACAAAGAATGTTATCACGGTCACAGAAAATCACACGATAGCCCATGTAACAAGCTTAATGGAAGAAAATAGGATAGGGAGGATTATTGTAATTAAAGACGGGGAACCAGTGGGTATCATAACATCAGAGAACATATCATTTGCCCAACTTGAAGATCCTGAGACTGGGGTGCCCCTTGAGAAGATCTATTTCATAGGGAGAGCCTCAAAAAAGAAAAAGAAGGTCAGATTAGTTTCCATGTTAACAGCTGGAGATATCATGACAGAGGATCTTATAAAATTAGAAGAGAATGCTGATGCTGCCAAAGCCGCTAACATAATGTTAAAGGAGAAAATTAGCGGAATACCCATAGTGGACGAAAAAAACCAACTTAAGGGTATAATAACAAAGACAGACATCATAAAGGGCATACAATAAACTCTGGGGGGATCATATGAAAATAAAATATCTCATGAATCAGAACGTCACTTGTATTGATAAGGATCAAAACATTTGCGATGCTCTAAGGATAATGAAAAAGAATAATATTTCACGCCTCGTGGTCATAAACACCAACAATGAGCATATAAAAGAGGTTGTTGGGATAATAACTGAGAAGGATATAGCCGAAAAACTTGGATCTTCAAGATATGGGAACCTAGCCCCATCACATTTCCATGTATCAACTGTCATGAGCTCAAATCTCATAACAGCAGATGTTAACATGGACGTGAGCACAGCAGCTGATATAATGCTAGAAAATCATATAGGGAGCCTACCCGTCATAGAAGATGATAAATTAGTTGGCATACTCACCAAAACAGACATACTCGAAATATGCAAAGGCAAACCCTATGAAAAACCGCTAGTGGAAGATGTGATGAGTTCAGAGCTCATAACCATAGAACCAACAGAGAGGATGATACACGCCAGGAGATTAATGATAGACGCGAACATAGGAAGACTACCAGTCATGGAAGACGGAGAACTAGTAGGAATCATCACATCAAAGGATATAGCACGTTCAATGATAGCCTTTAGAAAAATAGTCCCTGACAAATACAAAAGTGCGAGGATAAGAAACCTACTCGTGGAGGATCTCATGACACAAAACGTTAAAACAGTGAAAACAACAGATACCATATCAAAAACAGCATCAAAGATGATAGAAACAGGATACGGAGGCTTCCCAGTATTAGATGATAATGGCACAGTAGTGGGCATAATAACCAAAAGCGACATATTAGATCTTATAGTTGAAATGGAGGGGGGTTAACTAATAATTTTACCCACCATAAAATGTCCTAAATGCGGATCAAGCCTTGAGGTGGACTGGAGAAGGAACAACTCCCTCAAAAATTTCTTTTTCACTTGCGAAAAATGCGCTTTCACAGGGAGATTATACGTCGAAAACTTCCTAGAAAAGAAGATAGCAAAAGCCCTAGGAATAAGCCATGAAAGACTAGAAAGGGCCATTAGAAGACGTGGAGTTAAATTCTACAAGTCAATAAGACCGGTTCTACTATTCAAAAAGGATCTCATGCACATAGAATCTGGTACAGTAGTTTATATCACAGATGATAAACTAGAAATTATAAGGGGCTTCCCAAAAATTCGAAGAACCCTAATTTTATCCCCAACCATAGAAAAACACTTCAAGGACAAGGTAGCAGTCGAGGAAAAAATGAACGGCTACAATGTAAGAATAGCATCAGTCGACTCAAAGATAATAGCCCTTACAAGGGGTGGATACCTTTGTCCTTTCACAACACGCAAAGTCCAAGAATTCATGGACTTAGAGAGGTTTTTCAAGGACAACCCAAACTTTGTAATCTGCGGGGAAATGTTAGGCACGGCCAACCCATACGTTTCACACTATTATCCTGAGATAGGAAAACTAGGATTCAGAATATTCGATGTGAGAGAAAAAACCACGAATAGGCCATTACCTATTAAAGAGAAGAGAAAATTACTTAAAGATTATGATCTTCCAATGGTCCGTCTACTTGGAACTTTCCCAGTGGAGAAAGCCGCTGAAAAAATAAAAAAGATCGTGAAAAGATTGGGAGAAGAAGGGAGAGAAGGGGTTGTAATAAAGGATCCGCAGATGGAATTGCCACCCATAAAATATACAGCATCTCAAGCACACGCAAACGAAATAAAATACGCCTTCAATTATCCATTCGATTTTGGGAGAGCGTTCTTCTTCAGTAGAGTGATAAGAGAAGGATTTCAAGCATATGAGATGAAAGAATCCGAAGATGAACTGCGTGAAAGAGCCCACAGACTCGGTGAGGCCATAATCTACCCTATGGTAAAGACGATAAAAGAGATAGCTGAAGGTGGAGTAGCACACGAAGACACCACCATTAACGTGTCAAGTAGAAAAGAGGCCATGGAATTCATAAAACACTTGCACGCATTAGGCGTATCAGCAACCATTCTGGAATATAAAGATGGTAAAGCCGTTATAAGACGTTTCCACCAAGCAACTACTGATAGGACAAAAAATTTCCTAGAAGGTGGCCTATACTAGTGGGGGTGCCCATTTTGGATGTTATAGCATATCTTGGACCAGAAGGAACTTTTACAGAAGAAGCGGCCCATAGATTATCAAAGAAGTTAATACCATTCGATTCCATTATAGATATCTTAGATGCTGTGAAAAATGGGAAGGTCGATAAGGGTGTTGTACCTATCGAAAATTCGATTGAGGGTCCTGTAGGCGCCACATTAGATCTTCTGGCCCATGAGTACGACCTTTGCATAGAAAGGGAGATAGTATTAAAAGTTGATCATTATCTTCTCGCTAATAAAGGCGTCAGATTAGAGGAACTCACAGATGTTTATTCACATCCCCAATCACTCGCCCAATGCCACAAATTCATAGAGAAGATGGGTCTTAGGGCACATTCAACATCTAGTACTGCTGCTGCGGCGAAGATTATAAAAGGTAAAAGTGGAGCTTGCGCTATAGGCACCCTAAGAGCAGCCAGATTATATGACCTAGAGATTGTGGCTGAGGCTATTCAAGATTATACTCCCAATATGACACGATTCATCGTTATAGCCTTACACGACCATGAGTTCACAGGCTCTGATAAGACTTCAATATTATTCACACTTGCAGAGGATAGGCCAGGAGGCTTATATGAGATCTTAGGATTATTTGCATATGCAAATGTAAATTTGACCAAGATAGAATCTAGACCTTCAAAGATGGGTCTTGGAAGGTACATATTCTTCCTAGATTTTGAGGGACATAGAAAAGAAAAGAATATAAGTATAATATTAAAGGAGATTAAAGATAGGACACCATTCATGAAGATCCTAGGTTCATATCCAATGGATGAATGGTACAAGAAAAGATAGGTAATTATTTAAATATGAAAAGAGAATTGCTTTCCAACAGATGAATAAAATTATAAGGGAGATGGAGATGATCAAAAGGGGAAAAGAGCTCCTCCGTCGTCTAAGGGACTTGGAAAAAGATTGGCAAGAAGGCAGAATATCCGAGAGCAAATATAGAATGCTAAAAAAAGAATATCAGAGGGAACTGGAGGCTATAGAAGTTGCTGAGAGGATAAAGAGGATGCAGGGCCGTTCCACTTCTGAAAAACCTTTGGACCATTGGATTGAAAAGGCCAAGGAGGAAGAGGAAGCCCGTGAAAAAGAGGAGCTCGTGAAGAAATATGTTAAAAAACCAGCCACTGTGAAAAAGACAGAAAAGCCACAAGCCGTTTTCAAAGTGGTGGGGATCATATTATTGGCATTAGCATTCTTTATAGGTAGTGGTTTTGGCCTCTACTTATTAAATTTAAGCCAGGATCAGACAGGTACGGTTCTTGTTAATGAGAGCGCCTTCCCGACATTCACAATCAACAATACCACTACTACAACTCCTAATTATGTGCCCCAGACTTATGAGAACACCACAAGATATTATGAACCGACAACACCAACCACACCAACCACACCAACTACACCATCAACACCAACAAATACTTCAGGATAAAATCAAGTTTATTGGGGGGTAGCTCCATCATGAAAAAGAGTCTAGTTATTCTATTTATCATGGCCATTGTAAGTGTTGCGGGTTGCACTTCCCAATCAAATGTAGAGAATAAAATATTCAAAGGGGATAATATAACATTTGAGTATCCCCCAGATTGGGTTATAGCAAATTCGCAGGCAAATGATACTATAGTGGCTGTAGCAGATCCTAAATCTGTAAATCCACAAACAGGTTATGCTCAGACCGTTGTGGTAATACAGAAGAGGGGATTAGAAGGTGACTTTTATCAAATGTATAATGAAAATTATGCAACCTTATTTAATAATTCAAGTTATCAGAGGATTTCTGAAGGTAACATAACAATAGGATCCCTTCAGGCGCTTGAAAACACTTACATTGTAACGGAAGGTGATGTGAAAAAGAAACAGATGGCAATATGGATACAAAAGGGGGATGAAGTGTATGTGATACTCTGCAGCGCCCTAGCCAGCGAATTCGACAAGGAAAAATCAAATTTTGATATTATACTCAACAGTTTCAAATTCATAGGATAAACAAATGAGTAGGTGGGTGTTCCCTAATCGCACCCTCTTTAATCCAGCTTCTTGGGCCGCTTCTAAACATTTGCTTCTTTCCAAGCCAATAGTGGAAGATCTTTTATATGTGTTGAGGGGAAAAATGCGAGTATATAGGGTTATCCGGGGGGGTCAAGTTTCACTAGAAAATTGGCTATATTCTTCACTTCATTTTCACCTACATACCCTGTATTAAGAGGGTGCTTGCAACAAGTAAGGGTGGTTCACTCCTCTTATCAAAATAGCCTTCGTAAATGTAATTTAAGATTTTAAAGGTTTGCCGGTTACTTACAACTTGTCTGTGAAGTTTTTCATCCCATGCTTTAAGGTCAAATTTTATTATACCACCAGATGATAAGCTTGTCATTGCCATTTCATCTAAATACTTTGGGTGAACATTACCATTAGTCTCCCCAACAAATCCTCAAAATCTCGCCCTTTTTTCCTTCAAAGCCCCTCTATCAGCTGATAATGCGAATGACATCTGCAGTGACGGGTCACCCCAAAAAAACATATACAAGCGCTTTTATCATCTAGGATTTTGATATCTTCAACTGTAAAAAAAGACTCTAGTCTAAGGGCCGTTTCACGATATGAACTGTTTTGACAGAATAAGCAATCAAATGAACAACCCCCCCCAAAAAATATGGCAAGATTATAACCATATTCTGGCCTTGGTGAATAGGCATATCGTAGATAACCGGCTCCTCCACCCCACTGGACAGACCCAATCAGCCACGCAATTGGTGGGTAAGGGGTCAAAATGGAAAATACCGACAGCTTCTTGACTTGTGTCTAACTTGGAGTGTATCTTATCTTTTTTCGCTTTGCGCAAGCGGTAGAAACCATATTCTCATTCTTTTATCCCGCATAGGTTGGCGCATTCATGGCAAGTGACGCCTTTAGGATCCTTTGAGGGTAGACTTGGTGGTATAATGCGACTTTCACTATAAGCCTTTCTCATAATATCTTGGATTATCTTTTCAGGTTCCCTTTTTCAGACAATTTCCACAAATATGGTTTAAGATCCGAGCAGCAGTTCCGCCACAAACTTTGCACCTTGCTTCTCTTCCTATGGACTGATCCATTATATCCATCCTAAGCTTGTAAAAATGGGAGACAACCCCCCATCATGTATATGGTATGTGGGGATTTCTAATTATCATGTAAACCTGTTGATAATAATTTCTATTAGAATATGATTATTGAAGTTTTAGAGGCTATAAATTTATATTATAATAATTAAAATCTATGATTAAGGGTCACAATAGGAATATGTTCACGGTAATCAAAGGGGATTTTTTATTTTTGCACTTGCTGGTAAAAAGTGCTAATTGTTCCTTATTGTGGCCTATAATGCTTATCAGTTTATCATATAACGAGAGGAGGAGTTAATGATGGGATTACCGATATGTGATGTTTGTTTAAAGAGTGGAATTTTATGTCAAGGTTGTGAGGATAAACTTAAAAGTGGTGAGGTGACGGAATTAGAATTGGAAATTTCAAAAGTTCTCTACAAGTTAGCTGAGGGCAAGCTAGGGTTCAAGAGGGCGATAGATATGGGTGATGTTGTTATTATCATCACCGATAGGGATCAGGTGGGTAAACTTATAGGTAAAGGTGGTAAGATTGTGAGGACCATTTCAAGGGCTATAGGTAAACGTGTAAGAGTTGTTGGTGAGGATTCTGATCTTAAATCAGTTGCAGAGGATGTTCTTGCACCTGCTAGGATTTCTGGTATAAATATTGTTTATGGTAAGGATGGTAAAGAAAAGTTCAAGATAAGGGTTATCAAAGAGGATGCTAGAAGAATACCAGCCAGCCTTGATGTTCTTAATAAGATAATAAAGCGATTAACTGGTGAGGATACAACTATAGTAGTTGATGAGTATTAATGGGGTTTCCATGGATATTATATTATGTGTAACTGGTAGTGTCGCGGCTATAGAAGCTGTTAAACTTGCGCGAGAGCTTAGAAGGCACGGAGCGACTATAAAGTGTTTCATGAGTGATGGCGCTTGTAATATTATCCATCCCTATGCCATGGAATTTGCAACAGGAAATGATGTTATATTAGAGCTCACAGGCGAAATAGAACATGTTAAATATGCCGACGCCGATCTAATCCTTGTTGCCCCGGCCACGGCTAACGTTATAAGCAAGTTTGCATGTAAAATAGCTGATAATCCGATAAACGCGCTTTTAATCGCAGCCATGGGTTATGGAACCCCTATTGTAATGGTACCTTCGATGAACTTTTCAATGTATCGGGCGATAAAAGATAATATAGAAAAACTTGCCCGGGAGGGAGTGATCTTCGTACCCCCAAAGGTGGAGGAGGGGAAAGCTAAGTTCCCTCATCTTGATGATATAGTGCTTACGGTTTTAAGAGGAACATCTTTTGGCACTCTGAAGGGTAAGAGGGTTCTTGTAAGCGCTGGTGGAACCTATGAGGCTATAGATCCTGTGAGGGGTGTTTGTAATCTGAGTTCTGGTAAAATGGGTTTGGAATTAGCCAAGGAAGCTTTTATACAAGGGGCAGATGTCACACTCCTTGGGGCTAATTTATCCTTGGATGTGCCTTCATGTATAGGTATGGTTAATGTTGTATCAGCTGCTGAAATGTTTGATAAGGTTCAGGATTTAATTGGAGATTTTGATGTTTTTATTTCAGCTGCTGCTGTGGCAGATTTCAGACCAGAGTATACCAGAAATAAGATATCATCTTCTAGGGAGCATACTTTAAAATTGGAGCCTAATCCTAAGATAATTGATACTGTGAAGACTTTAAATCCTAATGTTTATCTCGTTGGTTTTAAGGCTGAATATAATGTTAGTGAGGATGAGCTTATAGAATTGGCTAGGGAACAGAGAGAAAGGTCAGGTGCAGATTTGGTTGTTGCTAATGATCTTGCAGTTGAAAGTTTCGGCTCAGATAAAATAAAACCAATATTAGTTTCTGATAAGGTTGAAAAACTTCCTCGTATGGATAAAAGGGAACTTTCAAAGATAATAATACAAATTGTATCCCAAAGTTTATAATAATCTTAGGAAAATTTGTATTATATTTTTTAAACACTATTTCCACATGTTAATAACAAATTATTTATATATCCTACTACATAATATTACCCACAAAAATATTACAGGTGGTAAAATGGCATTAAAAAACCTTATACTAGGTTATAGAAAAATCACGGGAAAAAGCCTTGATGAACTTGCAAAAGAACTAGAAGTACCTAAGACGGTTGTAGAGGGTCTTGAAAGTGGTGAAATCAAACACCCCACTCCTACACTGCTTTCAAAGATCAAAAGACTTACAAGGGGATTGGACGAAAAAGAACTTGAAGCCATTGGAAGAGGCTACAGGATAAAAGACTTCCTAGGCAATTATTTCAAATACTTCCTCAGGGGCTTATCCAAAGAAAAGGGAATAAAAACCTCTGAAATAAAAGAAATGCCACCAACAGAATTGTACAAATTAATAGGGAAACTAGACGAGGACTTCATCAAAATAACAGATAAAGGTAGAATAGCAAGCCATTCCTAGTCACTAAATTCAACAAGTAAAGCCATATGATCCTTCTCATAAGGTTCTAATCTAATCCTCTCTCTAACCTTGAAACCAGAACCTTTTATCCTCTCTTCTTCCTCTTTAAAGATTATAGAAGGTTTTCTTGTAACATCTATGCTTCTTGCTTTTATCATCAACAAACCCTGACCCTCCTTCTTAAGGAATAATTTCATGTTTTCTATGAAAAGTTGACTTTGTATTGGTTGTGCCACGTCACAATAGAGAAAATCCACCTTTTCTATAAGATGTAGGTAATCCCTTGGACGAGTAGCATCCTTAAGCAATGGTATCATATTTTTCCGGGTTTCACACACCTTTACTAGTTCCCTCATCATCCTTGGGGAAAATTCTACACAATATATGATACCATCAGGGACCATATCAGAGAAATGCGAAGCAGTAGTACCCGCTGATGCCCCCAAGTATAATATTCTAGAATCTTTCTTAATCTTGAGGCTTTTAAGACCGTTAACTATGGCAGCCGCTAGCTTAGACCTATAAGGATCCCATACACGATATTCTCGTCCACCCCACTTGAATAATTTTTCACCATAAACTTGCATGCGCTTTGTAAGGTTAATTGTTAAAAGAAAATTTTCATGGAGATATACACCTTCTATCCCTTTGATCTTCTTCATGGATTACACTCTCCAAAATACAATATTGTGGGGGGATTATCTTCTCTTTTTTCCCTTTTTCTTTGGCTTTTCTCTTATGATACTTACACGTTTATATAAATCTTCCTTTATATTAGGATCATATTCTCCCGTGAATACATCCTTCCTTACTGCAAGGGAGATCTTTGAGGCTAGTACACGCGCGATTTTGCCACGAACTCGCCAATTTGATCCTCTAACAAGGGGGTGTTGATATATTAGCCCATGTTTTGGGGGTTTAGAGCCCCTTCTAAGGTGTCTGAATAGGGCTTTTTCAGCTCCCATCACTTGGATGGTTGAAGAAGGTAAAAGTGCTAATTTTTTCATACTTCCTGCATGTGCTATTAATTTCGCCCCCAGTGTCGTTCCGGCAACATCCCGCAAATTAGGGGCTAAATACCCCATTTTTGATTCTATATACCCTTCTATGGATTTTCTCAGCAACTGTAATGATCTGATGGCCCTTGCAAATTCTCTTATAATCTCTATGTCCTCTTCTTCGAGTTCCGCCCCCATACTCTCTCTTGGCAATTTTTTCAATTTTATTATATCCTCTCTTCTTGGATGTTCTGTTATGAGTTTAACATAATGTTCATGATCTTTTACAGACTCCAATTCTGGGAAATATATAGAGTACCATTCCCTTATCCTTTCAACAAACTTGCCTATGCTTTCATCAAGATCATCTAATGTACTCACAGCTTGTATAATCAATTTATCCTGTTCTCTGAATGATTCTTCCAATCTTTTTATGGTCATTCCCATGTGTATCTCATATATGATCTCCTGGAATTCACCATCCTTGATGAATCCAATCTCCTTAAGGATTTCCCTCAAATTTTCTCGGAGATATTCACCCCCAATGTTCGGAGACTCTAAAATAACTCCTTTAAATTTCCCATACTTCCATCTATGCACTGATTCTATGGAGATCTTCCCATAATCTTTAAGGAGTCTTTTTATGATCTTCTCCTCTTCAGCGGTTAATCCTTTTTCGAATTCTAGCAATTTTGAAATTATAGATCTTCTGGGGAAAAGTTCATAATCTACAATATCCAAATTTTCATTAAATGCTATGAAACCAGCAACACATGGTACGAGATAACACTTCATATGGGTAGGTTTGTATTCGGCCATTATTATAATCTTATGGAGGGAAATCAATTTGTTAGATGTTAATCTCTGCGGGGTTAAAATGCGAAACCCTACAATGCTTGCAGCAGGCGTTCTCGGGATAACAGCATCATCATTAAATCGCGTTTACCATCATGGAGCAGGGGCTGTTGTCACAAAATCCTTCTCTCTTGAACCCAATATGGGCTACAAAAACCCAACTATAGTGGAGGCCCCCTATGGGTTGATAAATGCTATGGGCCTATCCAACCCGGGTGTTAAATCGTTCAAAAAAGAATTATATAAAATAGAGGATAGGATACCTGTAGTTGCGTCTATCTATGGTTCTTCTCCTGAGGAATTTGTGAAAGTCGCACTAGAAGTCCAGGACATAGTGGACATGATCGAATTGAACGTTTCATGCCCCCATGCAATGGAGGGATATGGGGCGACAATAGGACAAGACCCACAATTAACATTCAAAGTGGTTGAAGCCGTTAAAAAAGCATGTAAAGTGCCTGTAGCCGCTAAATTAACACCGAATGTTACAGATATCAAGGAGATAGCTTTAAAAGCTGAAGAAGCAGGATGCGACGCCATAACCCTCATAAATTCCCTAGGACCCGCCATGAAAATAGACTTGAAAACAGGCAAACCAATACTCTCCAATAAATTCGGAGGACTCTCAGGCCCCGCGATAAAACCAATAGCCATCAGATGCGTATATGAAGTATATGAAGTAGTTGAGGTTCCCTTGATCGGTGTTGGTGGAATAACAGATTACAAGGATGTTGTGGAGTTCTTATATGCAGGGGCCAGCGCAACCCAAATAGGCAGCGCCATATTCTACAAGGGCCTTGGAGTATTCAAGAGAATCTGTGATGATCTTAAAGTTTTCATGAAAAGAGAAGGGTTCAAAAGTATAAATGAAATGGTTGGATTAGCCCACGAATAATATGGGGGCATAAGATTGCATGTTCCAAAAATTTTGAAAATCAAAAGGATCATCAAAGAATCGCCAGATGTCAAGACATTTATATTCCCATGGGATGGGAGATCCCCAGTACCTGGACAATTCATGATGATCTGGGACTTCAAGGATGAAAAACCCATGTCAGTTTCATTAATCGACAAAACAAACAATGAAATTGGAATTTCAATAAGGAAAGTCGGTCCATTCACTTCAAGAGTCCACAAACTCGGAAAAGGGGATCAGCTCGGAGTAAGGGGACCATATGGGCGAGGATTCAGCATTGAAGGTTATAGGATATTAGCCATAGGTGGAGGTGTTGGCATGGCTCCAATAGTAGCCCTGGTAGAAGAAGCTAGGGCAAGGGATTTTGAAGTCGATGTTATAGTCGCCGCCAGAACCTATGATGAGCTACTATTCTTGGATCGTCTCAAAAAGACTGGTGCCAGGATATTCACATGTACCGATGATGGAAGTTGCGGATTCAAGGGATTGGCCATCGACCGTCTAAAAACTCTCAACGAATCATATGATATGGCCATGGTTTGCGGTCCTGAGGCGATGATGAAGGGCATATTCCTAGAATTAGAAAAGAGGGGTATACCAGGCCAATTCTCTCTTGAGAGGTATATGAAATGTGCCATGGGCCTCTGTGGACATTGTTGTCTTGACGATACTGGTTGGAGAGTCTGTGTAGAAGGGCCGGTATTCTGGAGTCATGAGCTTAAAATGGTGAAAGAATTTGGAGAATACAAGAGGGATGCGACAGGTGCAATAAGACCATTAGGGTGAAATGCATTGTTATATAAGATAAAGGGTACTATAACATCATCATTTTTCATCATACTTGTCCTTTTGATATTATCAGTTATAGTACTTTATCCCATTTGGACTATGCTATTTCTTGGGGCTATATTTGCCTATGGTATACGTCCAATAGCAGATAAACTCACTAAATATGTACCTTATAAGTCAGTCTCCATATGCATTGTAATGATAGTAATTCTTCTACCATTAATCGGGGTCTTGGCCATGCTAGTTGACACTTTATTCCATTCAGCTCCCGCATTACTTTCCACGGCCCAGAAGATAAACTTGGATTCGATGGATAAAATATTAAGATCTTATGTACCGTCTGAGTTCATGCCATCGGCGGATATTCTATTCAATGCTTTAAAGGATCTTATCAACAATCTTCTAAAGATGATAGTAGATTATTTTTTGGATCTTATCAAGAGCGTGCCTATGATAGCCCTCCAATTATTCATATTGTTCGCTTCAGCATTCTATTTTACAAGGGATGGTGAACAGATAGTATCCTATGTGTCTTCATTTATACCAGAAGAAAGAAAGGATTTTATGGGGCATCTGATCATTGAAACAGAAAAGGTTATAAAGGGCATATTCTATGGCCATTTTCTAACAGCATTTATAATAGGTTTAATGGCGATAATAGGATTTCAAATCCTTGGATACCCATATGCGATATTCTTAGGCTTGCTCGCCGGATTCTTCCAATTAATACCAGTGATAGGACCATGGCCCACGTATACTATACTTGCCATATATGACTTCATCTCTGGTAATATAGTCCGGGGTGTGATAGTCCTAATATTCGGCGCTTTCTTAAGTAGTATTGATGTTTATCTACGCCCGAAATTGTCGGGTAAATATGCTGATATACACCCATTGCTTTTCCTAGTGGGATTCCTGGGAGGGCCTTTAGTCTGGGGATTGGCAGGTTTCATAATAGGACCCTTGATCTTGGGGGTTGCATATGCGGCTTTAAATGTTTACAGGGAAGAAAAAGCGGCTTGAGAGATTATTATATGTTGAATGGTAGTCTGATTCTCTCACCATTTTCTATTTTATGTAATTCTCTTCTGTAGGCTTCAAGTGGCGTTTCATCCACTCCTAGATATCCTGCGAAGGTTAGTGGCTCTTTTTCTAATCCTTCGAAGAATCTAGGATATCTTTTATCCCTTATTATGTGATGGTCTAATATTATCTTCGCGTCTGTTTCTCTGATTATCTGGTTGATGTTCTTTGTCCCGGTTTTCCAAGAGTCTTTCATGTATCCTATATAGGTTGGGGGGCCGCTTGTGATTATAAGATCTGGCATCTTCTCTATTATCCATTTTACGCTTTCTTTATTTAATAGTTGGGTGTCGCTGGCATGTATCATCCTCTTTTTGTGGTCTATCAAGGTCATTATGACAAATCCTAGTTTGGTTCCTTTTTCTCCATGGGGTAATGCTGGTGAAAATTCCATCCTAAAATCTTTGGTTATTATCTTCCCATCAGCATATTCATACTCTCTTTTGTCCTTTAGGAATTTTGATGCTCTACTCTTTTGGCTTTTATTAATATTCTTGATAGGATCCTTTAGAAATAAATGTTTCCCATCATAGTTTGCCCCGGGAATATAATGGTCGTAATGATAATGGGATATGATTATTGTATCTGTTATTGCTAAAAATTCTAAAATTTTTTTCCGTGCATGTTTTAATCTTTCTATTTCGACCTTTGCCGGGGGTAATGAATATCTTTTAGGGCCTAGGGCAGCTCCTGGATCTATTAGTATATTATTTTCTTCGGTTTTTATGTATACTGCTAAACTTCTCACGCCTAAACTTTCAGATGCAAGTGGGATAATCTTCATAGGGTTACCATCCCATCATTTTTTAATGAATCTGCCTTTATATGAATTTAACATATAACAATATATTATTACCATACCTTATCTTATCGAAGAATTAGTAATAAAATAATTACTTTTATATTACAGTTTTGATTGATCTTAAATTGTAGAAAAAAAGGTTAATAGGGGGGAAATATTGATTAAAAAAATTTTCGGTGTTCTATTGGTTCTCCTCTTGCTGATGATCACAGGAACAGTATCAGCTGCCGAAACGAATTCGACTTCCATATTGGTTATTGGGTCGTCTGCTGCTGTCAAAGATTACAACAAGGTTGCACATGAAGTGATGGATGAATTGAACAACCAAGATACAGTAGTTAAATTTCAGATAAGGTCAACGAGCCAGATCGGAAACATGACCAGTGACGAGATAAAAAGTCTTGTGAATAGCTCCGATATAATACTGGCAGAATGGGGGACGCAACTTGCAGGTAATGGTTCACTCGAAGGAGTAATAAAGGCAAACCCATCAATTATCGAAAACAAGATATTTTTCGTCTTCGAAAGTGGGCCAACACTCGTAAAATTGAGCAAAATAGGCAACAGGAACGTATTCGATGGCGTGGATGAAAATGACATAGGTACATGGGACAGACCAGGGACAATCATAGGGGCCTGCCATGACGGGGACATAAACACACTACTATCATACAAACAAAAATATCCCAGTAACAAGGCATTACACGACTGGATAGACTGTGCAATCTATTATGCAGCTGGTGGAAAAACCAACCTCAAAAACCAATTCAAATGGGCCCTTAAAAAATATGCGGAACTCACAGGGAAAACATGGCCAAGCCAATGGGATCCAGCGCCTCCAGAACCCGCATCGCCATTATCAATGGAATTCTTGTACCGTGACGGTCAAAGATTCACAAAGGAGCAATACTTTGAAAAATATCCTCTCGACCCGGCGAAACCAACAGTTGGCGTGCTCACCTATGTAGGAAGTACTGGTGAAGTATCCTATGCTGACGCTTTTCAGGAAATTATCGATGCACTGGTAGCAAAAGGGATGAACGTCATACCAGCAGTGGGCACATGGTCAAATTATATCGACCTAAAAAAGGATCAAGTAATTGAACTTGCCATGACATTATGCCAACCAAACCAAGCAATCCAAATACTATCAATTAAGGGCATAGGCAACTACACAGACACGAGTTCTATACTCGGCGTCACAAGCAATTCAAAAGCTCTAGTATATGAGATTGCAATCATCGAAAACGGGAAAACCATAAAGACTGTCAATATAAGCTCGTCACAACCAGCTAATGTCTACTCTGCCATGGTAAAATTCTTTACAGACGCAAAAAACATAGTACAATACGAGGCAGACCCTCAAAGGTATCCATGTAAAGTTAATGTTATAATAGACCTTCTAACATTCACCACAGGTTCAACAGTTTCAGGTGCACAAGTTAACAGATTCTTCGACCAAGCTAATGTCCCAGTTTTAAGGGCGATGATAACAAGCTCCACTTATAGAACGCCAGGCCAATGGCTAGTGTCAGAGGAAGGATTCAGTTGGATGGCAGTCTACTGGCAGTGCGCACAACCAGAAATGCAAGGCCAAATAGAACCTATAGCAGTAGGTGTCGGGGACATCGGATATGACCCAGAAACAGGGGCGCAATGGGATACAACAGTGACATTACCGGACAGGATCCAAAGGCTTGCAGATCGCGCACACAATTGGGCTCAACTCCAAACACTCCAAAACAGGGACAAAAAAATAGCCATAGTATACTACAATTATCCACCAGGTAAACAAAACATAGGAGCAAGCTACTTGAATGTCCCGGAAACCATACTAGAAATACTCAAGAGACTCAAAACTGAAGGCTATAATGTCGGTGAAATCCCAACAAATACTACATTAATCCAACTCATGATCGAAAGGGGCATAAACGTGGCAAACTGGGCCCCTGGAGAACTAGAAAAACTCGTTAACAACACAAATGTTATCCTATGGCCGGTCGAAGAGTACATTGCATGGTTCAACAACCTAGATCCAATAGCCAAAAAAGAAGTGATAGAAGGGCCAGTAGGCTACATCGAAGAATTGACAAAGGCTGCAATAGAATACATTAAAAAGGGCGATCCACGCGTAAAAGATGAAATGCTCAAAACACTAACCCGATGGACCCAAGAAATGATATCAAATGCAAACACTTACCCAACAGTGGCAGACAGGGCAAAGGAACTAATACAAGAAATGAGCAATACACTCCAAAAGATACTCGACGATCCATTAAATGACAGTCTATGGAACCTATTCTACAATTACAAGGGACAATTCCTTGCACTCAACCTTTCAGGGATGACAGGCTGGGGTGAACCACCAGGAAACATCATGACAATAGAAAAAAATGGTAAAAAATACATTGTAATCCCTGGCCTATTATTTGGTAATATCTTCATAGGCCCAGAACCACAACGTGGATGGGAAGCCGAAGCAGCAGCGTTCTACCATAGTACAATTGTGCCACCGCCACATTGTTACCTTGCATGGTACGCATGGGTTAACACAGTATTCAATGCTAATGCTCAAATCCATGTAGGTAGACATGCAACTTATGAATGGCTGCCAAGAAAACAATATGCACTCAGCCGCTTCGACTACCCAGACATTTGCATAGCAGACAAACCATCCATCTACATCTATATCATGGATGGTGTCGGTGAAGGGATGCAAGCAAAAAGAAGAGGACTGGCAGTTATCATAGACCATTTGACGCCCCCATTGACCCAGACAAAACTCTATGGGGATTTACAGGAACTTGCAGGCCTCATAACAAACTATGAGAAAACACCGGAAGGCAACCCAATGCGTGAAGAATATGCAAACAAAATCAAAGAGACCATCATAAAATTAAACCTAACAGCCGAGTTAGGCCTAGACCCAAATAACATAACAGATGAGGACATAGACAAAGTCCATGATTACCTATTAGATCTACAAGGGACACTCATGCCATACGGCTTGCACACTTTCGGCGAAAATTGGACAGATGATGAAATAGCACTCATGGTCGCGACAATGCTCTCACCCGATTCCGAAAATGATCCATCACTCCAAAGAATCATAAGCACAATGCTAGGATACAATTGGGACAAACTAACATTAGAAGAGGCTGAGAGAGTCAATGAAATGGCCATACAAGTAATTAAAGAACTTCTCAGAGGCAAGACAATCCAAGAGATAACAGAGAATATCACAGACGCAAAATTACGTGAAAGATTACAAGAAAAACTCCAATTGGCACTAGAGTACATCCAACTCTTAAAGGAAAGTCCAACCAATGAAATGGACGCCCTAATAGAAGCGCTATCTGGCCATTACATCACACCGGCTAAGGGTGGAGACCCAGTAAGGGCACCATATGCACTCCCAACAGGTAGAAACTTCTATGCACAAGACGATAACACATTACCTACAAAAGTTGCATGGGACCTTGGTAAAAGACTTGCGGACATGGCACTTGCGCAATTGGACACCATCCCAGAGAAGATAGCGGCGGTTGTATGGTGCGTTGAAACAGCACGTGACGACGGGACAATGGTATCATTCGTACTCCGCCTCCTAGGAGTACAGCCAAAACTTGACGACAAAACATGGCTCAATGGAGGAAAACTCTCATACATAATACCAACACCACTCAACGAGCTCCTAACTGACCTCAACAAGGTGAGAAACAGCCTAGGATTAGCAAACGTCACATCAAGGCCAAGAATAGATGTTATAGTTACCACTACTGGATTGTTCAGGGATCTTTATCCAAACTTGCTCGCTAAAATGGACATAGCAAACAGAGTAGCCTTGGCAGCTTCCTACTCAAAGATAATAGAGGCCTATCCAGAACTTAAACCAGAACTCGACAAGACCCTTGACCCCTTAATAACTGGAAAATTCCCACAGGCAAAAACATTGGATGCTCTCATTAAAGCAATAGACCTCAAGGACCCAATAGAATTAAATTATATAGCAAAGCATTGGATAGAACTCGTGAAAGGAGGATATGATGGCGACACGGCCATAACAAGGATATTCGCACCTCCAGTAGGCGATTATGGAGCAGGAGTCAACAAGGCAGTTGAACAAATATGGACTTGGGATGACCGTTCACAACTCGCAGACATATACTTGCGCAGGATGAGCCACGCTTACTCAAACACTCAATGGGGCATATCCCAACAAAAGCTATTCGAAGACCTCTTAAAGGGTGTTACAGTCACATACCATAGCAGGAGCACAAACCTCTATGGTGTAATAGACAATGACGACTACTATGACTACTATGGTGGACTATCATTGGCAATAGAAAAACTAAATGGCAAGGCTCCAAGCTTGAATGTTGTCTACTATGCAAACCCAGCCAACCCAGAAGTGATGACGCTATCAAAATTCATGGGAAAAGAGATGAGAACACGCTATTTCAACCCAGAATGGATCAAAGGGATGATGAAAGAAGGATACTCTGGTGCAAGGCAAATATCCTCAAAATTTATAGACTACTTGGTAGGATGGCAAGTCACAGCACCACACTTGGTCGGCAATCAAGTCTGGAATGAAATCACGGACATCTACATAAAGGACAAATACAATATTGGCGTGAGTACTTGGCTTTCAACAGGCAGTAATGCCTACTCAATGATAGACATTACAGGCAAGCTTCTTACAATGGCCCACAGTGGCTACTGGAAGCCCGACACTGGAACATTAAGTCTCGTTGCAAATACATGGGCCTCTCTAATATCAAATTATGGTGTCTCATGTTGTGACTGCAGCTGTGGAAACATAGCAATGATGCAGTGGACCATGCAATACATAAACCCGAACCTTGTGAACGCGATTAAAGCAAAAATTTACGGAGCCACAAAAAACAGCGCATTCGCACCAGCGGGGACACCAGGAGTACCTGGACAGCCAGGAACTCCGGGGGCTCCAAGTGTCCCGGGACAGCCAGGGCCGACACCGGGTTACACAGGAACTCCAGGTACAGGAACGCAGGGGACAAGTGCAGGTTCTATGGGTGCAATGGCTGGAGTAACAGGAGCAGTAGGAGCAGCTGCAGGAGCTGCGGGAGGTACAGGTCCAGGAACTGGGAAGGTTTATGAGGTCAGCAAACCCGGAGGAACATCAACTGCTGCAGGAGGACTCCCAGTATATGCAGTTGTTGGTGTTATAATCCTAGTAGCACTAGTAGGGGCAGGATATCTCCTTGCAGGGCGTAAGGTCGTCTAAGACTACTTTCCATCCTTTTTACTATTTTTTTTATCCGCAGTATTATTTTACTAGCATGGGAATAAATAAGTAGTTCCTCATAGAAACATAAAAAGTATGGAGAAAAGAGCAATGATTCTTCTCGACATTGATTATGTTACAGAGGATGATATACCAGTTATAAGATTGTTTGGGAAAGACGAGGATGGGAAGCCTATAATAGCCTTGGACAAGTCATTCAGGCCATATATTTATGCAATACCTTCAGATACTGATTCATGTTTGGATGAATTATCAGAAGCCGGTTTTGAAGAATTAGAGGTCGTGAAAAAGAAAGATCTCGGAAGACCGGTTGATGTGATCAAAATCATTTTGAGACATCCCCAGGAAGTTCCCAAGATCAGGAAGAAGGTGAAAGATCTTGAGCACGTCCAAGAAATCCGTGAACATGACATACCATTTTATAGGAGGTATCTCATCGATAATAGTTTGTTTCCAATGTCAAATATAGAATTAAAGGGTCATATAATATCTTCTGATGTTGAGATTATTGAATTGGATGAGCCTCCAAGAACCCTCAAGTCAAGATTCCCCCACCTTGAAATCTTAGCTTTCGATATTGAAGTTTATAACCCCCATGGTATGCCCAACCCTGAAGAGGATCAAATACTAATGATAAGCTTCTATGATGGCGAAAAAAAGAGGATAATATCAACCAAGGGAGAGCATCTCAACTTTGTTGAAGTTGTAGAAGATGAGAAGGCGATCCTAGAAAGATTCACTCAAATAATAAAAGATTCTAAACCCGATTTAATTGTAGGATATAATTCTGACAATTTCGACTTCCCATATATAAGAAGGAGAGCTGATCTTTTAGGCGTTAAACTCGACATAGGATGGGACGGATCAACTATAAAATCCCTCAGAAGGGGTTTGGCAACCGCCACGGCAATAAAGGGGACAGTACATGTAGACCTTTACCCGGTGATGCGACGCTACATAAACCTTGACACCTACACCCTTGAGAGAGTATACTTTGAATTATTCGGTGAAAAAAAGGTTGAATTACCAGGCGACCAATTATGGGAATACTGGGACAATGAAAACTTGAGGGACCAGCTTTTCAAATATTCACTTGAGGATGTCATGGCAACCTATAGGATCGCTGAAAAAATACTCCCATTAAATATGGAGATCACAAGGATTGTGGGACAACCACTATTCGACATAAGCAGGATGGCCACTGGACAACAAGTTGAATGGTTCCTTATAAGGAAAGCATTTGAGTATGGTGAATTAGTACCTAACAAACCATCACCCTCAGAGTTGCAAAGAAGAAGAACACAAAAAGTCGTTGGAGGTTATGTGAAGGAACCAGAGAAGGGTCTTCATGAAAACATTGTACAATTTGATTTCAGGAGCCTATATCCTAGTATTATAATTTCTAAGAATATTTCACCCGACACCTTCAGTGAGGATCCGAGAGAAGATTGTTATGTGGCCCCTGAGACTGGTTATAGGTTTAGGAAGAAACCTAGAGGTTTTGTACCTTCGATTATAGGGCAAATATTGGATGAGAGGATGAAGATAAAGAATCAGATGAACGCGGCTGAGGATCCGATGGAAAAAAGGATACTTGACGTGCAACAGGAGGCTCTTAAAAGGCTTGCTAATACAATGTATGGGGTTTATGGTTACACGCGTTTCAGATGGTATTGTTTGGAGTGTGCTGAGGCTATAACCGCATGGGGTCGGAATTATATTAAGAAGACGATAAAAGAGGCCGAAAAGTTTGGATTCCATACAGTATATGCTGATACTGATGGCTTCTATGCTACTTATCAGAAGAAATAATCTTCATGAACCTTGATATTATCTCCTCTGGGTTCATGTCTATGACTGGGACATCCGCGTTTCCAGGTTCTACTTTCACATGGACTATGATTGGCCCATCCTTTTCTAGTATTGGTCTCATGTTTATCTCATGAGGTTTTTCGAATTTGAATACTTTTTTGAATCCTATACCCTTAGCAAGCTTGCTTAGATCGACTTGGAGGGCGTAGGTGCACTGTGAACCGGTGGTCGCGTAGCATCCATTATCTAATATTATGAGTATGAAATTTTTGGGGGATTGGCTATAGATTGTGACGAGGCTTCCGAGGTTCATGAGGAGTGAACCATCACCTTCAAATACTATTACTTTACGTTTTTGTGTTAATGCGAGTCCCAGTCCGATTGATGATGCCATCCCCATTGATCCTAGCATATAGAAGTGTCTTGGGGAATCTTTTATACTGTAAAGTTCCCTTGATGGGAATCCAAGATTGCATATGATTAGTTCATCATCTAATTGTTCTACGATGGTTTTTATGGCTTCTATACGTTCCATTTTAGGTTCACCAAAAACTAACTTCTAGGAGTATGGCTGTGGGATATTTTTTCGCTTTTGCAAGTTTCCAAGCAGATTTTATATCATTGTATGCTTCTTCTGGGGTGGATGGGACATGGTATGGTATTTTGAGTGCTTCTAGTAGGAGTGGTGTTGCTTCACCCATTGGGATCTGGGCTTTCATGAATTCCCCGCGGGTGCCCCTGTGGCTTATTATCATGAGTATGGGGATCTTATATAACTTGTAGAGGGATGCTATGACATTTATAGAATTTCCAAGACCCGAATTTTGCATGAGGATAGCTGTGTCCTCTCCGGCCATGTATGCGCCCGCTGCTATGCCAAAGCCTTCTTCTTCTCTTGTAACCGGTACATGTTTAATTTCTTTGTCCTGGTCTATCATTTCAAGCACCCTTGCAAGGTTTATGCAAGGGACGCTTACTATGAAATTTATGTTGTTGTCTTTAAGGGCCTTGTATATCGCCTTGCTACTGTCCAATGCTTTTATCCCTCCAATTTCAGGTCCAAGTTTAGTTTCTCTTCTAGTTTTTTTAATTGTTTTAGGAGTTCCTGGTCTATGTATATGCCCTCCTCTAGGTTCTTTTTCATGTTCATTTTTTCTATGTCACCTGGTATGAGCACTTTACCTGTGGATTTGACTTCTTCCACGAATTTGTCAACTTTTTCTTTGAAGTCTTTGATGTTAACGAACTTTGATGGGTCAATGGCTATTAGAAGATCGCCCTTTGTACATTTATCATAGGGGTTCACGGTGCCTTTCACTTCCTTGCCGATGGCGGCTTTTACAAGGGGCCCTGCTAATATTTCTATCATGAATGATAATGCGTAGCCTTTGTGCCCGCCGAATGGTAATATTGAACCCTTTAGGGCCTTTTCTGGGTCTGTGGTGGGGCTGCCATTGGAGTCTAATGCTATGCCTTCTGGTAGGTTTTCTCCTTTACGGGCGGCTTCGAGTAATTTTCCACGTGCGGAGGCTGATGTTGCCATATCAACTGAAACATAGTATTTGTTGGATGGTATTCCAATTGCTATGGGGTTTGTCCCGAGTATTGGTTCTTTTCCCCCTAGTGGTGCCACGGCTGGTTCCGTGTTTGCTATTACTATACCTATCATGTCTTCTTTGATTGCCATGTCAGAATAGTATCCTGCAATACCGAAATGGTTAGAATCATGAATTCCTACTAATCCTATTCCTGTCTTTTTTGCTTTTTGGATAGCTATCTTCATCCCCTTATAGGTTACAAAATGTCCGAGCAGGTGGTTACCATCTACTAGGGCTGTTGATACTGTTTCCTTTTCGATTTCTATATTGCCTTCTGTTTTTATGGTTCCGTGTTCTATGCCTTTCACATACTGGGGGAATCTCCCGATTCCATGTGAACTGAAACCCTTAAGGTCGGCATTGACTGTTACATCCGCAACTATATTGGCATGCTCTTCTGGCACGTTTAGGGCCTTTAGGATTGAGGTTATAATATTTTTTTCATCTTCACTAGTTATTCTCATGAGAAGTACACCTTCCTAGTTTTTTTAGAGTGTGATATCCTCTTTTGTGTATGTTTTGATTTTCACAGCCCCTTTGGGGTCTTCTTCGACAGTTCCTATCTCCTTTGCATTGTAGGCCTTCTTGGTTATTTTTATTGTTTTTTTTGCATCTTCTTTGTCCACTATTATTACGAGGCCTATGCCCATGTTGAAGACTTTGTACATTTCATTTATTGGTACTCCGTTTTCGTGGATTGTCTTGAATAGGGGTTGTGGTTCTGGCAGTTTATCTATATTATAGGCTACTTTATCGTTAAGGCGGCGTATGTTTGTGTAACCGCCTCCTGTTATATGTGCGAGTCCATGGATGTCTACTCCTGATCTGAGAAGTTCTAGTATGGGTTTGACATAAATTCTTGTGGGTTTTAGGAGTTCTTCCCCTATTTTATCCTTTGAACCTGGTAGGGGGTCACTGGCATCTAGTTTCAGTTTTTCGAAGAATATTTTCCTTGCGAGGGTTAATCCGTTGCTGTGTATCCCACTACTTTCGACTCCTATTAGCTTGTCACCGGCTTTTATCTTTTCTCCGGTTATTATATTTTCAGGGTCTGTTATCCCTATGCCCGTGGCTGCTAGGTCGAAATTGTTCACTATCTCTGGTAGTGTTGCTGTTTCCCCACCTATTATAGCGGTTTCTGCTAGTTCAGCCCCCTTTGCTAATCCTTCACCTATTTCTGATGCGATTTCAGGGTTTGGTTTTTCCATTGCAAGGTAGTCGACTATTGCGATTGGTTTGGCGCCTACACATATTATGTCATTTACCACCATTGCTATACAGTCTATTCCGATGGTGTCATATTTTCCTAGTTTCTCTGCTACTAGTATTTTACTGCCAACCCCATCTGTACTCATTGCTATTGCCATGTCACCTACTCGTATTATAGAGGCGAAGTGGCCTTTTTTTGTGAGTACATCAACATATTTTAAGGTTTTTTCGAGTTTTGAGGCTAGTTTTGATATGGTTAATGCTTCAAGGTTTATATCTACTCCAGAATCGGCGTATGTTACCAATCTAATCACCTTTTTATTGTATTCGCACGGTTTCTAGGTTTAGTGGCGTTTTTGTTTCTATCTTGTAGGTTCTGTAGATGCTTGATGCGAGATCTAGGGTTTTGTAATTGTCACCATGGCATACAAGTATCTTCTCTGGTCTGGGGCTCACTCTTTTCACATATTCCATGAGCTGTCTGCGATCTGAGTGTCCGCTGAAACCCTCTATAGTCTTTATATCCATTTTAACCTTGTATACTCTTGTTTTACCCTCTTCTTTGAGTGGTATTTCCTTCCAGCCTTTCTGGAGTCTTCTGCCAAGCGAACCTTCGGCTTGGTAACCTACGAAGACCAGGGAATTCTTTTCATTTTCACATAACCATTTGAAGTATTCTAGAGAATTTCCACCGGTTAGCATCCCTGAGGTTGAGAGGATAATTGATGGTTCTCCTTCGATTATGTCCATTCTCTCGTCCATTCCATTAACCTTATGGAATATATCTGATATGAATGGGTTGTGGCCCATATGGAATATTTGGTCTCTCAAGTCTTTGCTTAAGTATTCTGGGCGGGCTGTGTGGATGGCTGTGGCTTCCCATATCATCCCATCGATATATACCGGGACTTCATGGATGATCCCGGTTCTTATATATTCTTCTAGTACTACCATGAGTTCCTGGGCCCTTCCAACTGCGAATACTGGTATTAATATTTTACCCCCTCTTCTGAGGGTGGTGTAGATTGTTTTTATCAGTTCTTTTTCTGCATGGTTTCTTGATGGTTGTACATCTTCTTTTCCACCATAGGTGCTTTCCATGACTAGGGTTTCCAGTCTGGGGAATCTTGTGACGGCTGGTTCTAGTAGTCTGCTTTGTTCGTATTTGAAGTCTCCAGTGTATACCATGTTGTGTTGGCCGTCTCCGATGTGGAGGTGGGCCATGGCTGATCCTAGTATGTGGCCAGCGTTGTGTAATGTTAGTCTTATATCTGGTGCTATATCGGTTACTTCTCCGTAGTCGAGTGTGATTGTATGTTTTATGCATTTTTTCACGTGTTTGACATTGAATGGGAGTGGTTGTTCTTCTCGGTAGGCTATGTCTATGTGGTCTAGTTGGAGTAATGTCATTAGGTCTCTTGTGGGTGTTGTGCAGTATACTGGCCCGTCGTAGCCATAATGGTAGAGGTATGGTACGAAGCCTGAATGGTCTAGGTGGGCGTGTGTTATTATTACAGCGTCTAGGTTGTCTGGTGCGAATTCTGGAACGTTTAAGAATGGGTAGGATGTTTTTTCATCTGTTCCTGCTACATTTACTCCGCAGTCTAGTAGTATTCTACTGTTGGGAGTTTGAAGGTAAAGGCAAGATCTTCCAACTTCTCTGAACCCGCCTATGGCTGTTAGTCTCGCCCAGTCGTTCTCGTATTTTGTCTCCTGGTGTATGCGATTCCCTAGTTGGTGCAGTATCTTCTTACGTTCTTTGCTGTTCTTTCTAAGGGTTCTTCGTATTCTTTGGATGATCTCTGATGATATGGGTGGTGTTCTCAATATCTTAGGGGCCCATCCTATATTTTTCACTATTTCTCTTGATGTTGAACCGTATTTGCCTATTACAAGTCCTGGTTTTTTAGCTTCTATGATAACTTCACAAGTTACATCATCAAAAGAGATATTGGTTATCTCGGCCTCTTTTGGGACTATCTCATGGATCTTTTCTATGGCCTTTTCTGGTTCCATGAGTACTGAGCGGTCTGAGCGTATTATAATACGCTTGCGAAGATCCTTGGCCAGTTCCCTGATTAGGTCACCGTTTTCGCTTATGATCTCCGGGTTTTTTGTATAGATTACAAGTTCTGGTCCTTCGAATTCTACTTTGGCTACTTGGACCCTTGCTGGTAATCTTTGCATTATAGTCTTCTTGATTTCTTCAAGGACCCTTGAAACCATATGATCACTTCTTGAAAAACAGAATAGGATGGTGTATATTTTAAAAAATAATTATAATCGTGTGCGAAGGGTTAAAATTAGTTAAGTTCTTTAATTCTTTTTTCAACTTCTTCTTCACTTAACATTTTGAAACCTTCTTCTGTGACTACAGCTACTCTTATACCATTCCCTGAGAATGTGTCCCTTTCTATTGCAGATTTTAGGGCTTTTATTGCAATGTCGATTGCTTCTTCTACATATAAGTCTTCGGTGTATCTGTCTTCGAGCACACCATAGGCTATAGGTGAACCTGAGCCTGTTGATATGAATTTGTCTAGTATCATCCCCCCTGTAGGGTCTAAGGAGTATATTTTTGCTCCTGTGTCATCCACTCCTCCTAGTAGTGCTTGTACTATGAGTGGATAGAAGCGGTTTGAGTGGAGTATGTTTGACGCTAGGGCCGCGACCGCCTCTATACTTATCCTCTCGGAGTTTCTCATCTTATATAATGCTGCTTCAGCTTTTAAATATTTCATTAGAGTCTGAGCATCGGCCACGGATCCTGCGACTGTTGCTGCTATGTGTTCATCGACTTTGAATATCTTATCAGCGACTTTGTGCGCTATCAGGTTCCCCATTGTAGCTCTTCTTTCTGTTGCAAAAACAACCCCATCTTTGCAGGTTATACCCACAGTTGTAGTGCCTTTTAATCTTCTTTCGTCTTCCATAGATACACCTCAAAATAAAAATAGTAATAAGAACTAGCTTCTAATCTTAGTTTTTACCTTTTATCTTATATAAACGTTTACTGTATATGTTCTTCAACTCCCACCCCAAAAAAATATATGAGGTGGTGGTTCATCATGGTGGGGGGCTTTTTCACCCCACCTTATCTGGAGGATAGTCCCCTCTTGTATAAATATTTTTCGCTAGGTTATTATCTCTTCTAGGAGGCCCTTATTTTTCGCGTTTTTTATTTCAAGGGCAGCTCTTCTCCCCATGCTCATACCTTCACCATAGAGGAGGTAACTGTAGGTTGATCCGTCCATGAACGTGTTTGTACCACCATCTGAGCGTGCGCTCATCTCAAATGTTACAAGCTCTAGATTGTCTGTGCACATTGTCTGTAGACAGAAGGGCCCATTCAATCCTGGGGGTACAAGTTCCTTGGCAGCATCCGCCATCCTATCACCTATCTCAAAGGCTTGCGGGAGGAGAGATTCTCTCATAGCTACTTGATGGTTGCCTGTGATGACATATGAAGGTTGTAAGTTTATATCTAATTGATCCTTAGCAGGTATTCTTACTAGGCCGTCAATATTTGATTCATAGCGGCTGTCCATTCCAAGGATTTCAACCTCATCTTTCAAGGGTGAATAAAAGTATTGTATGCAGAAGTTTGTACCTGCAACATATTCTTCTATGTGGGCATCTGATATTTCATCCTCGGTTATCCATTCACGTTCTATCATTAGGTCAATCTTTTCATGGAATTCTTCGGGGGTGGCGGCTACGAAGTATCCTCTACCGCCCCTGGCCCCTGGGAATTTCACCATAACTGGACGGTCTATCTTCTCGGGGTCATCATATCTGTAGGGTATCCTTATACCAGCTTTTTTCATAAGGCGCCTTTCAAGTTCTCTTTCAGATTCCCATCTTAGAATGTTCCTGTTTCCATACATTGGCACGTAAAAGTCGTTTTCGATCCTGTCAAGTCCGGCGTAGGCTACAAATGATCCGTGGGGGATGATTATACTATTCATCTCCCTTAGTTTTTCCTGGACATCATCATCAGCAATCTCCTTGAACTCGTCAACTATTATGAATTCATCAGCCACCCTAAAACGTTGATATGGGACTTCACGCCCCTTTTCACATACTACAGTGGTTTTGAAGCCTTCCATCTTGGCACCGTGGAGTATGTGGAGGGATGTGTGGCTGCCAAGAGTTGCTATGGTCAAATCTTCCTTATCGTATCCCTCAAGTATCTCTAATATTTCATCTCTGTCTATTTTACCCATTAAAATCCCCCTTCAAACTCTTTTATAGACTATTAAAATTTCATCTTAATTATCATTTTTGTCTTTAAACCAAAACATTAATATTAAAAGGGCAAAAACAGTGGAGAAGAAAATGAAATGGAAACAGATAGGTGACATAATAATACTAAACAGGAACGTGGAAAACCCGGAAAAATTCCTCAAAATGAAAGGCGTGAAGACCGTGATCAAAATCGGGAGAATCCGGGGTAGAATGAGGAAACCAGAGGTTAAAATCCTCGCAGGGACAGAGACCGAGACAATACACAAAGAAAACAAGTGCTTGTTTAAATTAGATGTTGCCAATATCATGTGGTCAAAGGGCAACACCTATGAGAGGATAAGAATACCAAGACTCATACAAGATGGTGAGACCATAGTCGACATGTTCGCCGGGATAGGATACTTCTCAATACCAATAGCAGTCCACGCAAACCCGAAAAAAGTCTATGCAATTGAAATAAATCCGAAAGCACACTACTACCTTAAAGAAAACATAAAATTAAACAAAGTCCAAGACAAGGTAAAACCCCTACTAGGAGATTCAAGGATCATAGCACCTACACTCTCCGCTGATAGGGTCCTAATGGGATATGTTGTGAATACACACCATTACCTTGACGCTGCACTTAAATGCTTAAAAAAAGGTGGAATATTACACTACCATGAAACCGCACCTGACAAGATAAAATTCAAAAGACCAATAAAAAGGATAAAAAAGGCCGCAAAGCCTCGCGAAGTTAGAATATTAAATAAAAGGATTATAAAAAAATATTCCCCAGGCGTCTGGCATGTTGTAATAGATGCCAAAATAGACTAAGGGTTGTAATAATTTGATTGTTGGTGTTGATCTCGCGGCAAAGGAAAAAAATAGGACAGGTATCGCCATAATATCCAATAAAGAGGTTGAAGCCTTTGAAGTATCATCTGATGATGAGATATTAGACGTGATCGTGGACGCTGACCTTCTTGTGTTCGATGCTCCTCTTTCACTCCCCGCGGGCAGATGTTGCCTTGAAAGGGAATGCGAATGCAGCAAGTTTGGACATTTCAGAAAATCCGATTTGAAGATCAGAAAATATGGAAAAGTACTCCCCTTAACATTCCCCCATATCAAAATGTTAACCTACAGGGGGATCCGGTTAAAGAACATTCTAGAATCATTGAACCCTAATTCACTTATAATAGAAACTCATCCAAGCACAGCACGAAAATTAATAAACTTATCCAGGATATCTTCCATTTTCAAGATAGAATGGGATGAGCTAAGCCCCCACGAATCCGATGCTATCATAGCCGCTGTCACGGGCTATTTTTACCTTAAAGGGGAATGTATAATCCTAGGAGACGCGTCTGAGGGCACTATTGTACTCCCAAAACCTTTATAGCATGTCTAGGTGAACTTTCACCCTTTCAAGTACTCTTTCACTAAGATAATATTCCGATATGAACTTTGGATACACTGGAAGTCTCTCTTTTAATTTAAACCCGGCATTCCTTGTTATCCTCTCAAGTTCTCCTATCTCAGGCCATGGAGCCTCCGGGTTAACATAATCTTTACTTAAGGGTGATATGCCACCCCAGTCATCTGCACCTGCAAGAAGGAACAGTTCACTGGTTTCCTTGTTAAGGTTTGGGGGTACTTGTATGCTCACATCAGGGAAAAGTATCTTCGTAGTGGCTACCGTCTTTATCATTTCAAGTAGTGTGGGCTCTGGATGGTCTTCCATGGGGATTCCAGGTTTTGACCTGAAATTTTGGATTATGATCTCTTGGATGTGCCCATATTTGTCCTGTATCCTCCTTAACTCTAAAAGGGATTCCGCTCTTTCTTCTATTGTCTCACCTATGCCTATTAGGAGCCCGGTTGTGAATGGTATTCTGAGTTTGCCAGCGTCTTCGATGGTCTTGATCCTAAGCTTGGGATCTTTCCCTGGGCTCTCTTTATGGGCTATTGTTTTCATGAGTCGCGGACTTGATGTTTCCAGCATAAGGCCCATGGATGCGTTAACTTCTTTTAGCATTTTAAGGTCTTTAAATTTTAATATTCCCATGTTGGTATGGGGTAAAAGTAGTGTATTTTTGAGGGTTTCGTGGCAGAGATGGTAGATATAATCTACCATGGTATCATAGCCTAGTTTTTCCAACTGATCCTTCACAGGTTCTAGTTTGTCTGCGGCTTCTCCAAATGTGAATAGGGCCTCTTTGCAACCATATGATTCTGCCTTTTTTAATCGTCTCATTATATCCTCAGGTGTTAATATGGGCTGTCTTGTTCTGTCTCTTCGGAATGTGCAGTAGCCGCATCTGTTTCTGCAAAGTCTTGTCACTGGTATGAAAATGTTCCGGGAATATGTTATGGTTTTTTCCTTTTGTTGCTTTAGAGCTTTTCTCATTAAATCCAGTATTTGGATGCCTTCATATTCTAGGTATTTTTTGAGGTCGTCCTTTGAGGGTCTCATTTATTCACCAAGGTCTGAGACGACGATTTCAACAAAACAGGGGCCCATGTCACTTTTGTCCTTGTATAATACTATGAAGAATCCTGTTTTCTCGGCAATTCCTAGGCGGTATTCTACTGTGAAGTTCATGTTTTCAAGGGATTCTTTTAGGCGCTGTACTCCTGCTATGTCTGGGTCTGCTCCGACTTCAACGTTTTTTCTTATGTTTTCATCCATTATACTTATGAGGTCTGTTCCAGCATCTGATAGTAGGTCTATTTCTTTTGCTTGGAGGTGTTCCATGAGGTTGTCAAGGATATTTTTCATGTTATCTGCTTTTATCCTCTTTTTGGAATGTCCTCTTACTATTAGTATCTGGGCGGCGTCTAAGGCTGGTCTGGAACCTTCATAGGCGTCTAGGTATGTCATTATTTCGCCTGCTAATCTATGCAGTTTTATCAAGTTGACCACCTATTTGGTTGTTTAATTCTTCTATTTCGTATTTTAATTCTCCCATGGTGGCAACTTTTTCCGCGAAGGCATTATGGCGGTGTATACTTTCCTCGTTGGTTTGTCTTACTGTTACGAGCGTATCATCTGGTAGGTTTGGGAATTCTTGAACTATGCGATGTATCATGTTCCTGACGCAGTCTTCTACGAACATTGGATTCTTGTGGGCTTCTATTACCACGGCGTTTTCATCCGGTCTTTTGAGCAGTTCATAGACTGGAGAACTCATTGATTCTTCTATTATCTTTATTAAGTCTTCGCCTCGGATTGTGTGACCCTCTGGGACTTCTATCATGATCATGCCTTTTCCTCTCTGGTTGTGCGAAGCTATGGGAACCGTTTCAAGGACTTTTTCTGTCGTTTTTTCGTCGAGGAATTTTATTAGTTCTTGTCTCGCTGCTTCTTTTATTGTTTCTTGTGCACAAGGGCAGACTGTCATGCCCACTACTTCAGCGCCTATCATCTTCCTTATTACTACTTCGTCTCGGTCTCTGTATCCAACTGCATCAGCCATTATCTTTGTCATTTCCTGGCTTCTCTTATGAGTGATTGGAGACATTTTTCTGAACATGAAGTCGCTTTCCATGCTAACTTCGGCTCTCCGAGCATATTTGTGCTTTTTAAGTAGTAAATTAACTATTTCTGCGCATAGTGATTCTAGTTCGAGTATGTTCCCTTCAACCACTTCTTCTAATACTTCAGTGATGGCCTCTGGATTCCTTGACATGTGAATTCCTCTTTGTTTGCTTGGCAAGTCTACGAAGGCGTCAAAGGTTGGTAGGAGTATTATTGGTCTTTTGTTTTCTCTTTCGATTTTGAGAAGTTTCTTAACCCCTGTGACCCCGACTCTTGTAAGATGTACGGGGATTGAGGGTATTTTTTCTTGTGTATCTGGGAAGCAGATCATGCCCAAATTTTACACCTCAGTTTTTAGAGTATAATAAGAGGAAATCCAATATATAAGTTCGTCTATATTATGATTCATGGTGTTCATTTTGAGAGTATTTTGATGAGTTTATTATATGTTATCTCCTTTGGGTTTTTATCTAGGATGATTTTTGCATTGTAGAGTTTTTTGGCTCTTTCTCCGATGAGTTTTGATGTTGGATTGGGTTCTGCCAATACTATGACCCTTTTTATATTCATTTTTTTGATTTTACGCTCTATGTTATCCTTTGTGTGTTCTATTTTCTTTTTTATATTCTCTAGGGTTTTTTCTGGGATTTTGGGGTTTATCTTTTTCATGTCTTCGATTGAGAGCGGGGCGCCGGTGACAATAATCTGGGGGGCTTCAATCCCCCTTTTAATCAATGCTTTTTTCACGTCACTTTTTGTGGTTATTATAAGAGTGTTTAGGGATAATTCTCTTATTTTATCTTCTAGGTCTTCCATTTCTAATACTTTAAAGTCTGAGAGTATTTTATCGATTTTCTCCCGGGCTTTGAGGATGTGTTGGCAGAATCCAGATGCATCCTTCTTTGAGAGCCTATGATAAGGTAAGCTTTTATAAATGTATTCTTCAGCCCTTATCAGCTCCTTTATGGCGTTTTCAAAGAGTTTGACGTTGATTATACCCTCTTCTGGTTCTTTTATCATTGTCTTTTTTTGTTTAACGCATGCTTTTTTTATGAGTTCTTCTGCTTGTTTTATCCGCATCCTTTCCATGATGTGATCCTCTCATCTATATTCTGAAGTATTCTGAAAATTTATCCTTTATCCTCGCGAATACATCCTTCACAGGATTGGAAGCTTTTACTTCATCTTCTATTGGACTCTCAAGGCCCATTAGTGATTTAACAAATTTTAAATTTGAATTTGCAAGGGCTTCTAGGTTGTATCCTCCTTCAAGGACTGCAACCACCCTTTCATTTTTAAAGTATGATCCTATCCATGTATAAAATTCTTCATCAACCTTAATATTAGCTAGGGGGTCATCTTTGTGGGCGTCGAAACCAGCTTCTAGGAAGACCATACTTGGCTTGAATTCGTCCTTCACAGGCTCCAGTATCCTTGATAGTATCCATATGTAATCTTGGCTATTTGAACCTGGTGGCATGGGAATATTCATAGTATAACCCATGCCCTCACCAGCACCCATTTCATCTATGAATCCTGTGCCAGGGTATAATGTCTTGGGATCCTGGTGTATTGAAATATACATTACATTAGGGTCATCATAGAATATGTCAGCTGTCCCGTTACCATAATGCACATCAAAATCTACTATAAGGAAATGATCCGATCCCCTTTTTCTGAGATTTTCGATAGCTATAGCCATATTGTTAAATATGCAAAAGCCCATAGCCCTGTCCCTAGTGGCATGATGCCCAGGCGGCCTTGCAACAGAATAAGCCCACCCACCATCCTCCAAGACCACCTTCGATGCCATTATAGCACCCCCAGCGGCCAAAAGCGCCACATTGTAACTTTCACTTGTCATATAAGTGTCATAATCGAGATAACCCCCACCCCTTTCTGCGAATCCTTTCACATAATCGAGATGGGATTGGCTATGGACCCTCAGGATATCATCTGGACTCGCACTCTTGGGTTCCACTATTTTAAGATCTAGAATGCGGAGTGTTTCCATGATTGCATCTGTTCTTTTCTTATTTTCCACATGGAACTCCATATTATGGAGATCATAGGATGAAGAATAGACGATTGTCATAATCCGCACCTTCATGGCCGACTATAGCATCTGTGAGGATGTCATATCCTCCTTAACAATATTTAAAACAGTCTGGGTGTATGTTCTTTGAACGTCATTTTCCTTGAGTAGGCCTTTTATAAACTTGTCAAGTTCGCTGGTGTCCCTGAATTTCCCTATTAGTATGGCGTCGAATTCTCCTGTAACATCATAGATTGCTAAAACATTCTTATGATATGCTGTTTTCTCCTCCCAGTTTTTCAGAACCCCACCTTTTATTCTAACACCTATAATAGCCGTTAGTTTGTAGCCAAGTTTTGAATGGTCTATCACAGGGACGAATTTTTTTATAACACCATTTTTCATGAGCTTCTCAACCCTATTGTGGACGGTGCCTACTGATACTCCAAGTTTCCTGGAAATCTCCCTATAGGACATCCGCCCATCCTCGTTAAGGAGATGGAGTATTTTCTTGTCTATATCATCTATTTTAACAATATCCTCCATATTACCACCTTCTATTTCATCTTATAGGACGGGGAAAATTATTATTTGGGGTATAGTAGTCCAAGCGCCCTAAGGTAGAATAGGGAAAGATAAGATCTTATGAAGATCGCGTAGAGTAGATTTGCGATTATGTAAGCGAGTAGTGGCCCAGTAGCTATGTTAAGGCCAATGTAACCTAACGTTATGATGAAATTTAATATGAAGCTGATTATCCATACTATAATTGCAACTATAATATACCAGAGGATATATTTTCCCCATCCGATCTCTGATATGACATCTAATATTTCTCTGAATCGGAATGCTGCTTTAAATCGGTCGTTAGCCGCCATGTGGGCTATTGCGATGGTCAATAATAGTCCAAATATTATGGCTATGATAATCCCCAATAATCTTGTGATACTACTGGCGGTTGGGTTTGAATGGGCTATGAAGGGGCCGATATTCATGATTAGCCATGGTATTATCATATAGACTATGGCTACACTCGAAACTTTAAGCCCATCAATGAACATCCCCCATATCTTATCAAATTCTGGAAGCTCATCAAACCCGGCTATTGTAGTTCTAAGAACTCTGAAAGCGTATCCAATAACGAAAAATAATGGGATTAACATTAGAATCAGGGAAACTCCAATTAGGACTGGTAGGGGTGCTGGTAAAAGTCCCCCTAATAGGGGAAGTGAGTTTACGAGTAGAAATAATATACCTAATGTGATTAATTTCCTCCAATTCGACGCTGGGTACTTAATGGCGTCACCTATAATCTCTTGGATATTCACAATTTATGCCCCCAAGAATATCTAATAATTAAATTTGTCAGTTTCATATATATAACTACTTGATATTTTTTAAAATTTCAAAAAAATTTTTAGAATAAATAAAAAACAGTATCAAAAAAATGAAAGTATAGACATCCTAATACTTCGAGGATTCCTTTAAGCGACTTTAAGAGTGTAACTTTTTTTTGAGCCTCTCGGTAGCTTAATTACATGTACTCTAGGGCATCCGCATTCTAGCTTGCTGAGTATGGGAGGTCTCATGGGTCCAAATGCGCCCTTCGTAGTACATTATGGTGGAACCTCCAATTATCGCAACTACATGGAAGGAGACATACACCCCCAAGGATGTAAAGTCTGATACATCACCAAAAAATAGAAAAATGGAGGTGGATATCATTCATAGGCGTACCTGAGTCCAATGGCCCTGTACAGAAAGAGAGTGACATAAGGTGTCACCAATAACTGTACTAATATTTGGCCGAGAACTGGAATACTGCCAAGTATTAAAGATCCAATGAAGAGTATCACACAGGATACGATTATAACTGCAAGGTACCATAGGATATATTTTCCCCATCCGATCTCTGATATGACATCTAATATTTCTCTGAATCGGAATGCTGCTCCAAATTCACTGTCATTATATGCCATGTGGGCTATTGCTATGGTCAATAATAGTCCAAATATGATTGCTACGATAATCCCTATTATAATAATGCCTAAACCAGCCTGCAATAGTGTTAAATCCGTGACTATAACATTTCCATAGGGTGTGAAAGCACCAGGACTTGATAATAACTTTTCTAAGCTTGTGAAAACACCAACACCTATAATTATCAGTGGTATTATCATATAGACTAGACCGACAACGAACACTTTAAGCCCATCAACGAACATTCCACCCCATTCATCAAATTCTGGAAGCTCATCAAACCCGGCTATTGTAGCCTTAAGAGCCCGGAAAACATACCCAATAGCAAAGAATGTGGGTATTATTAGGAAACCTAGTAGGTAGAACACTCCTAATATTATGAGTTTCTTCCAATCAGATGCCGGGTACTTGATGGCATCACTTATAATTTCGCCAATATCCACTTTTCACACCCCTAAAAAGCCATATTAATACATGATTTTTCAAATATTATATACTTTTTGATATAAAAAATTGCAATTTTAAATGAAAATCTCGTAAAAAGGTGTATAAAGACCTTTTTTTATCTTCACAAAAAATTTATAAAGAATAAGTTTATCAAGGTATATCAGAAGATACATCAAAGCTTATTATTGGTGGCCTCATGAAGAAAACTGTGATTTTCATCATCTTAGTTATAATCTTTGTGGGATATGTGCATTTCACAACAGCTAATGGGGAGTTTGAGCCTCTGGGCAGGTTAGCTTTTGTTAAGTTGGCTAATCCTGACATGTATCCTGGTCATCCGCATTCTAGGTTGCTTGCTGAGTATGCGAGGTCTCATGGGTCCAAATGCGCCCTTGTAGTACATTATGGTGGAAGCTCCAATTATCGCAGCTACATGGAAGGGGACATCCTAATACTACAACTAGCATATGTAGAGAAAAAACCATACACCCCAGGGATAAACTGGAGTGAAGTATGGGAGGAGGGTATTAATGGGGTTCCAGCCGACAAATGGACCTACAGGAGTGATGGGATAGAATTTCAAACGTTAGATGAGGCTTTGGCCTATATCAGGGAACGTGCAAGGGAGAATGGCCAGGATGGGCCCATACCGCTCGTCTACCATGGCACGGTAAGGGAAGGTGATATTGTAATAAACCAAGGTTGTGGCTTTCCATTATATTATCATATAATACGGAGCCAATACGGGCCATTGGTGGCATACTATTATGTAATTAAAGGTTTCTTTTATCCGTACATTTATAATCCTTATCGTAATTTTGAGATTAAAAATGCAGAAGCCCTACAGTATTATTACACCCATAACATGTTAAATTATGAATAGACTTCTTTGATTGATTTTTTTAATTCCATTATCGAGGCGTTGGTTTTTATACCAGTGGCTCTGCAGTGGCTTCGAACCACTTTAAAACCTTTTTCTTGTAGGTTCTCCATGACTTTTTTGAGGGGTGGGGCGCTTATCCTCATTTTGCTGCAGATTTTATGGATATCATAGAATGTTGGAGGCATCCCAGCCTCCTCTTCTAAAAGTTTTAATAATTTTAGGGCTTCTTTTTTCTTGTTCAAAGTCTTTTCGGGCAGCGATCTTATCATTCCCTTGATGAAACTTTCATCCTCCAATTCCCCTATCCAAAGAGGGCCGCTAAAATCCAATCTTCCACCACATTTAGGGCATTTTTTTGGCAAAATTGGGAGCATACCATGTTCTAGGTTCCGGTATAGGCAATTGTGGCAATGGTATATGAATCCAATGTTTTCTTTGAGGGATTTATCTGCCTTAGCCGCTCCTTTGCCAATTTCCAGGTAAATGCGCATATAATGTTGGCTACTATAAGCTAACCTGCTTTTGATATATTTTTTATACTTTGCAAGGGTTAAACTTGTGAAACCTACCAGTATTCTCAGACCATTTTCATGGCAGTATTCTGTCTTTAAAGGCACTGCATTATATTTCCTTATACAAGGGTTTTTGTATGTGCCGCAGAGACTAGAAGTGTCTGTTGCAGTGACACATAATAATGAGTCTTTTTTGAGGGAATAACCAGCCGATTCTATAAAAGGGGATGGTGTGCCGAAGGGGTCTATATCAACAACATCAAAAATGCCCCTATTCCTTCGGAGTAGGATGTTAGCGTCCTCCATTGTTATATCAACAGGGGCATTGTTGAGTTTACTATTTTCTTCTATGAATTCCACTGCAACTGGGTTTATATCATTGGCCAGGACGCTTTCAACTCCTTCTATTTCGAGACGGTATCTTATACCCCTTATACCGCTACCGGCAAAGAGATCGGCTATTTTTATCTTGGATTTTTTCTCTTTTTGGAATTGTTGAATTGCCAAGACTGATATATCCCTGTTAAGCTCCATATTGGGATTATAGAATACGGGAGCTTTTGAGGAAATCTTATGGAAACTGGGAATTTTGACTGTTACTATACCCTCATTTATTGTCATCATCATATTACCCTATAGGAAAATCTTATACTTTTAACTAGGGTTAATAGTAAAATTTTAAAGAGAACAATCTTGGGGTATATCATGGAGTCAGGTAGAGGAATAAAAGAGGATCCTGGGAAGGTAAATTGTCCATGGTGTGGTACTTTAAATCGGGGAACTGCTAGATTTTGCATTTTTTGCGGCAGAAGATTAGGGGACCAGGCATATAATGGGCCAAGGTTTTTATTTAATGCTAGGGAGGGTAATAATAGTCTATGGAGGTATATTCTAACCATAATATTAACCCTTGGAGTTTCCAGCATCCTTACAGGGATAATATTAGGCATATTCCTTGGGATTATTCTTCTTTTATCCCATAGGACATCTGATATTTTTAACATGTTATCTAATCCATTTTATCTGCTTATAATCGCTGGTATGGTGTTCTTTGTGGCCTATATTTTCCTTTATCTATCTGTAAGGTTCTTGCATAATAGAAGCTTCAAATCCCTCATAAATACTGGTCGGGAAATTGACTGGAAAAGGATAATGAGAGGGGCTGTTGTATGGTTTTCG
Organism: Methanothermobacter tenebrarum; assembly: GCF_003264935.1. Lineage (NCBI taxonomy): Archaea > Methanobacteriati > Methanobacteriota > Methanobacteria > Methanobacteriales > Methanobacteriaceae > Methanothermobacter > Methanothermobacter tenebrarum. The sequence continues at coordinate 93,035 of NZ_QLOE01000002.1, read as the reverse complement.
ATACTCTCAATCTTTGATATCATATATTTTATAGTAAGCCCGGGATCATTTAGATTTTCATTCGAACCGCACAGCTTCTTCATATTATCTTTTATAGCCCTTATTGTATTCCCAATACAAGCATCCTTCGAGGAGGTTTTTTTCAGAGGATACCTCCTACAAGCTTTTGGTTTAATATTAAAGAGTCCATTTTTGGTCTTGGTCGTGAATTCATTGATATTCGCTGGATTTCACTGGTGGAATGGGAGCAATCTGACAATGAGCTTATCTATTGTGACAAGCGCGTTTATAATAGGTTTAATGTTAGGTTTAATCACACTCGCAGATGATGGTATAGAATTGGCTGTGGGTATCCATATAATCAATAACCTTTATGTGAGTTTAATCCATAATTCCCCTGATAGTGGAATAGGCAACTTGCCATCCCTAGTGGTAACCCCCCAGGACCCCTACCTTTCACCTATCATACTCATAGCCGCTGTCCTAACTGCAATATTCATACTATTTAGAAATAGGAGAGAAGATATTCTCAAAGTATTTAAGTGAGGTTTCCGATTATGATACCAATCGCGAGTCCGATAATAGAAGATGATGAAATCCGAGAAGTAGTAAAAGTATTACGTTCAGGTTTCCTCGCCCAAGGCCCCAAGGTCGAGGAATTTGAAAAAGCATTTGCCGATTACACCAACAGTGAATATGCCGTGGCTACAAGTTCTGGTACAACCGCATTACACGTTGCATTATCCGCGGCTGGTGTGGGTAAAGGCGATGAGGTTATAACCACGCCTTTTAGTTTCGCGGCAACAGCAAATGCAGCCTTATATGTGGGGGCCCGGCCAGTTTTTGTTGATATAGACCCCCTAACCTACAATATAGACCCTGAGAGGATAGAAGATGCTATAACAGAGGATACAAAGGCTATAATAGTTGTTCACCTTTATGGGCAGCCGGCTGAAATGAACCATATCATAGATATAGGTGAAGATCATGGACTCATAGTTATTGAGGATGCTGCCCAGGCACATGGAGCATTATATCATAAGAAGAAGGTGGGTTCATTGGGTGATATTGGATGTTTCAGTTTTTATCCTACGAAGAATATCACCACAGGTGAAGGGGGGATGATAACAACTGATGATGAGGATATAGCCCACCTTGCTAGGATGATAAGGTCTCATGGTGAAAGTGAACGTTATGAACACGTGATCCTAGGATACAATTTTAGGATGACTGATATAGCAGCTGCCATTGGGATTGTTCAACTTAAAAAGCTTGACAAGTTCAATAGTAAAAGGATAGAAAATGCAAAATATTTAACAGAGAATCTTAAGGACTTTGAGCATATCACAACCCCATATGTCATGGATGATGTTAAGCATGTCTTCCACCAGTATACTGTAAGGGTTGAGAACAGGGAAAAATGGATAGAACATTTTAAAAGAGAGGGTATAGGGACTGGAGTGTATTATCCGAAGCCGATCTATCGTCAACCGTTATATGAGGATCTTGGTTTAGGGGTTAGTTGTCCAGAGGCTGAGAAGGCCTCTGGGGAGGTATTGTCATTACCAGTGCATCCTAGCTTAGGCGTTGAGGAGCTTGATAGGATAATCGATGCGGTTGAGAATTTCCAAATTTAGAGTTTGCTCTTCACAGAGGTTATTTTATCTTTTAGAGTTTTTTCAACATCTCTTCTATCATCTATTTTGACTGTGGTGTACACCCTATCACAATCTAATTTGAATACGGCTTCGTGAGCCGCTTTTATGGCGTCTAGGATGTCCTCAAGGTCCTTGGCTTCTATCTGCGTCCCCATACCAGATATTTCATATTTGATATTCTTTTTCTCTATTGCTTTTATCGCAGCAGCTATATAATCACTTAAACTTGTATCCCCAGTTCCTATGGGGATTATGGTTAATTCTGCTGTTATCAATCACGATCCCCCCTACCTTAATGGTATAATAACTATATAATATTTACTATTATGGGAGAAGTAGACTTTAACATGAAATTAGAAGAGAGAATCAGGGAACTTATAAGGGATTATAGGCTCATAGAAGAGGGTGAATTAGTAGCTGTGGCACTCTCAGGTGGAAAAGATAGTCTACTCGTATTACACGTCCTAACTGCCCTTAGAGATGATTTTGGTTTTGATATTGTCGCCATAACCGTTGACGAGGGTATAAGAGATTATAGAGAGAAGGGCTTAGATGCTGCACGTTACAATACAAAACTTTTAGGCGTTGAATTGGTTGAAAAATCCTTCAAGGAAGAATTCGATTTTTCATTGGATGAAGTTTATGGGATTTTTAAGAGTCCATGTATCCCCTGTGGGGTTTTCCGAAGGCATATACTGAATAGGACCGCCCGCAGTCTAGGAGCTGATAAGATAGCCACTGGACATAACATGGATGACGAGATACAATCATTTATGATGAGCCTAGTTAGGGGTGATACGCGCAAATTTTCCAAGTTCGGCCCTAAATTGGAGGTGATCCATCCCAAGCTTATACCTAGGATAAAACCCTTATGGAATACAAGTGAAAAAGAAACCAAAAAATGGGCCATCCTCAATAATATTAGGGTTCATTTGGAGGATTGTCCCTATTCTAGTTTATCCCTCAGATCAAGGGTTAAGAAATTTCTTAACAGGATAGAGTTGAAGAGGCCTGGAACCAAGGACTTAATCATGAAATCCTTCATTAAAACTTTTAAAATTGAACAGGAGGATGTTGAACTTTTTGAATGTGAAGTTTGTGGGGAGCCGGCTTCTATGGGGACTTGTAAAGCCTGTGAACTGTTATCTGTGATTAGAGGTTCTCTATGATCTTTGTTATAGAACCTATACCTTTACTTCTTCCTTCTCTGAATATTAGTTTTTGTCCCTCTTTTACATGGTGTGGCCTGTATTTGAATCGCATTCTGACTTTTCCTTTGTCCCCGGCGGACATGAATTCCTGGTCGAGGGGTTCTAGTATTGTTGTCTCTGCGATGGTTTCTATGTGTGTAACGCTCTCATATCCGGCTTTTATTGTTGTTGGGTGTACTAGGATTGCTACTTCTGCTTCGAATTCTCTCACGGCTTTGGGATTGTATTCTGGGTGGGCTAGTATCATGCCTCTTTCGATTTCTTGTGGTGATGCTCCTGCAATTGATATTCCAACGATGTGGCCTGGTTCCGCGCATCCAATCTGGTAGTGGTGCATTTCAATGGATTTAACTTTCACTTCTTTGAATTCTCCTGTGTGGAATGGTCCGAGGAGTAATTTTTCGCCTTTTTTAACCCTTCCTTGTCTTATGGTGCCGCTGACCACTGTTCCCACGCCCTTCACGGAATAAACCTTATCTATGTACATCATGAATGGTTTTTTGTCCTCTGATGCGTTTTCTGGGATTTTTAAATTTAGGAATAATTCATCTAGTAATTCTAGTCCCTCTCCTGTTACTGACGATGTTTCTATTATGGGGACGATGTGTTGGTTCATCTTCTCTGATACTAGCAGGGCGTCTGACCTGCCTTTGACCTTGTAGGGGATCCTACCCACGAGTTTGAGCAATTCTGATATTTTATCATGGACTTTTTGGATTCCATCTTCTCCTACTAGGTCTTTTTTTGTTATAACTACTATTACGGGTAATTCCATTGCTAGGATTATCCCCAGGTGTTCCCTTGTGATATGTGTAGGTCCCTGGTCTGCGGCGACTGTTAAAAGACCATAATCTAACTTTTGGCCTACTATACCCCTTATTGTTGTTCTAAGCCATGGTTCGTGGCCTACTGTGTCGACAAAGGATATTATCCTTTCACATTTTTCCATGAGCTCGGATTTTTCTTTTTTATCAAGTGGATTGTCTAAGCGGATCGGCTGACCGTCTAGGAAACCGTAGATTGCAAATGAAAGGTCTGCTGAAAGTCCTCTTTCTATTTCATGTTTCTGAACATCGAGGAATATGCGAGTTTTTCCAGTTCCATCATCAAGTATTCCAGTTGTTAGACTCCCTAGGAGCGTGCTTTTACCATGGTCAACATGACCTGCAACTCCTATGACAATATGTTCTTTTTTGAATGAATTTTTCCATCCTATTGTAACTTCAGCTACTTTACCATCATCTAGTGGATATTCATTCACTTCTTCTATACATGCTCCTATCTCTTGACTTAAAACCTTGAGGACGTGGATAGATTCTTGGAGTTCTTCCATTGGGAGGCCTGTTAGGCTCCCATCATCTTCAACACCTAGAAGGTAGATCGCTTTGCCCTTTCCCTTTTCCATCCTATATTTCATCTGAGAGATTAATTGCTTTTTTCTGTCTTCGTTAAGATGATATGAGATTTTGAGGGCCTTTTTAAATTCTATGTTCCTTCTTTCACCCTTTTTGGTGAAGGATTTCAAATCCTTGATCATGTCTAATCATTTTATTTCCTTTTTTAAGAATCCGCCAAGTCCATACTTTTCTTCTTGTAATTTTCGGACCATATAAGCCGCATCTTGGAAACTTTCAACTTTCCCAAGTATCCGACGACTTTTAACCCTTATCGTCTTCCCACAGACGCACCTACGAGTTTTAACACCTTCACGCGCGTATAGTGCTCTTCCACAATCGCATCTGAATATTAAGTACATTTTCTAACCAGCTCCCATTATTTTACCGATCATAGGGAGTATGATCTGGGGTATTGTGAGGAAAGTTCCTATGCTACAGCCAAGATTCGCACCTGCAACAACAAGCATGACCCTGAAAAGATTGTTACACCAAAGTTCATGAAAACTACCACACTTATTCAAATTTTCAAGGTCATGGAAGCTTACATTTCGCATTTTAGCCTCCATTAACCCTGCAAACCATCCCGCGGCCAAGAGTGGATGGAGTACAGTCATCGGAGCTACAAGGAATGCTACTAAAGCAGATTTGAGCTTTGAACCAGCCGCCAATGAGCCAATAAACGCGAAACCTCCTGTCAAGAATATGAATTTAAAAATATCACCTTGTATGTTGACCCCTGAAATGAATGCTAGGACAAAAGGCACAATTAATAATATTGGGACGATGACTAATAATTTCCTTAGAGTGGAATTCTGCTGCTTGAAGGATAAAAGTTCACTGAATGGAGGTATCTTCTCTGGATTTTGAAGGTAATATTCTATACCCTTTTTGTGCCCTGCTCCCACAACTGCGATCACTTTATCCTCTGGGATTTCTAGTAATTTCTTGGCCATGTAGGCGTCTCTTTCATCTACTAGTACGTGGTATGCTTGGGGTGAAATGTCCTTGAAGTATTCCATGACTTCCTCTAAGGTTTTTTCACTTTTTAGGCTTTCCACATCTTCTATTTCATCCTTTTTAAAGAATGATGCGAGGATATTAAAAGAGAATTTTAATTTTTCACGTAAACTCATAGAATCTATTATTCTCTGCATAGTTATGCGTATGTCCCGGTCTATGAGAGCTATCCTTGCACCTATCTCCTCAGCGGCTTCTATAGCCGCTAACATCTCGGAGCCTGGCTTCACACCTAGATCGTCACCTATCCTATTCTGCAGGTAGGTTAAAAGGCCGGTTATAAGAAAGAGGCCGATGTTCTCTCCCCTGATCAAATCTTTAACTGAGAATTGTTGGTCATCTTTTAAGCCTAACTTTTCCTTTATGAGTTTCTGGTATCTTCCAATATCCAATTCAACAGCCACAACATCCGGCTTTTCAGCGCGTATAATCTCCTTCACTTCTTCTATGCTCTTTTTTGATACATGGGCTGTCCCTATTATCTTAAGTTGTTCTATTTCCATGGAACATCACTAATATTATATCTTATATTTTTTTATTAATTTCCCATTATAGATGGGAACATTCTTTGAGATGTTTCTTTGGATGGAAAATTTCACATCCTCGAAAAATCCAAGTTTTTTCAACTTCAAAGCAGAACTGGAATTAAGTATCATATCATCCACTATCCTTTTATCATGGGCTGCTATCATCGCAGCCTTTGCAAACTCATCAAGTTCATAATCTCTTAAATAATATATTATCTCTCCTGCTGTAAGGAAATCCTCGATAGCGAATCTACCATTCACACCAGCCATTATTATTTCTATTTCATTATTTGCAAGTTCAACAGCTGCACGGGCCACGGCCCTTGCATTTATGAGGGATCCTATCAAGGCCTTGGATTTTAAACTTTTAAGTATCCTCGTACCATTAGTTGTTGTGAGGATCAAAGTTTCACCATTGTAATCTTGTATTTGGAGTGGTGAATTCCCTATGAAGCCTTTGATGGTTTCACCACCACGTTCACCTGCAAGCAATCCGCCGGTTTCCTTTGAAATTTCAAGAGCTTCACTCACGCTTTCGGCTGGTATTACCTTCTTGAATTTATCTAATGCTACTGTTATCGTTGTACTAGCCCTTAGTAGATCTACCATGATACTAAGGTCCTCTGTACTTGATCTCTGATGGGTTAAACTGATCCTCATAGTATTCACCTTAAGAAAATATATGTGTAACCTAGATTAAAAGGATTCAATAACTAGAATCCTGGGGGCCATGATATGAGGATTGTCACCACACCCATGTGTAAAGGCATACTAGATATTATAGGAGCAGATGAGTATATTGTAGCTAGAGACCCTGATACTAAGAATCCGGACCTTGCAATAGTACTTTCAGAGACTAGAACACGTTCAAAGGCCCTCAGATTAAAATTGAACACATTTCCACAGATCAGGGAAAGCATGCGTATAGTCTTTGAAACCCTTAAAAGATTATCATATGATCTAGAATATGGGTCCTTTTCTGAGATAAAATTTAGGGTATGCTCTCCATGGTGGGATGATCCACGGCCACTACAAGAGAGGAACAAAAAAATAAAAATAAAAGTTTATTCAAATTTCCTCAAAGATATTATTGAACATATGGGTTATAGTATAGTTGAAGATAACCCAGATTATATAGTCTATCCAGATTACATGAAAATAGAAGAAGAAGGGGAAAAAGTAGAGGTCCCATCACATTATAATCTGCCATTGGATCCTGTTAAAAGGGCCCTGCTAAGATACAAGATATTGGAGAATAGAATATGTATGAAACATTAACTTATGTTGGTGGTGTGCACCGCCACGAGGAAATGGAGGAACTCATCGAAGACCTTGGAGGTTTTGTACTCCAAGAGAATATGTTACAGATGGATCTTATATTAACACTTGCGGTTCCGATAGATGATGTTGAAAAGGTTAAAGAGAAGGCCAGAGAACTCCTGGGGAAGGTTAAGATAGCTCCAATGGCTGGTACAGAGATTGCTGTTGTATCACCCACACTTGCAAGGCATCATCTGCCACATGCAGCTTGTGACATTGCAGAGTATCTTAGAAGGTATGGTGCCAAGGATAACATGATAGGATTGGCTAGAGGCGCTGGCAAGGGAATATCAAGAATATCAGAGGAGGAGAAGCAGCTTATAAATGAACACGACCTTGCAATCTTCGCCCTCGGAAGCTTCAAACATTGCATAAAAGAGAAAACACACCTATTTGAGGATATAAATGTGCCAGTGGTTGTTACAGGCGCCCCCAAGATCAAGGTGGAAGAGCTTCCAGGTGCAACGGCATATGTCAGCGGCTTCGGGAGGATACCAAGACGCCTTAAAAGAGGCGAAAACATAAGAGCCTTGAAAAAACTAGTTAGAGTTGTTGAGGAGATCCTTGATAATAGGAGGAGGGAGATAGCTGAGGATCCTCCATTGGTCCCCCCAATAGTTGTTAAAAGCGAAATTGAACATCAAGTCCATGCCATAAAGAACATATATTCTCCAACACCTGTTACAAGTCAACTTGATGGCGTCCGCGTCAAATTAAATTATGAACGCTACCATAAGGATATTGAAAAAGTTAAGGTATACGATTATAAACTGGGGGATATTGCAGAGATAAAACCTTCAATCATGTATGATTATATTCTCGTAAAACTCCTACCAGAGACCTCCCTAGTCTAGTGATATAATTGAAAAAGCTCATAGGAACCCTATTCCTCATACTAATATTAACATTGGCTTATACTTTACTGAATTTCCATGTGTTAGTTTCAATAGGTGCTGGGAATATATGGTTAGCGACATTGGTATCTATGGCTTTACCATTGGCCATTATAGGTGAACAGAAATTCCCATCCATCTTTACAAGGGTGTTATATGTTTTTTCCATGACATGGCTCGGAGTCATCCTATTCTTGTTCTGGACAACCTTAATTGTTGATCTGCTTAAAATCTTCATTTATATTCCCCCATGGATAGAAGGGACAGCTTACCTCTTAGCCCTTTTTATAGGCCTTTTTTCGATTTTTAAAGGTACAAGAGTCAAGGTAAAACAAGTGGAAATACCTCTAGAGGTTCCATGTGAAGTTAAACTAGTACAACTTTCAGATCTCCATATTGGATCTATAAGAGGTGAAAGTTTCCTAGAGAGTGTGAAGGATATAGTAAACAGCTTAGGAGCTGATGCTGTTCTTATCACTGGAGACCTTGCTGATGGGAGTTCACCCATTGATGATTCCACCTTAAAGCCCCTTAAAGGAATAAAAGCGCCGATATTCTTCGTTTCGGGGAATCATGACACATATGCCGACAGAAAAAAAGTTTACCATCTATTAGAGTCCATGGGCGTGACAATATTAGATAATAGAAGCATAGATTTTATGGGTTTACAATTTGTGGGTGTTGGATATTATATGCAACGCGGGATCCTAGGGGTTCTATTGGATCAAATCGAGTTTAGAAAGGATCTTCCAACTATCTTACTCCATCATCTCCCCACGGAGTGGGATACTGCACGTGAATGGGGTGTTGATCTTCAATTGTCTGGTCACACACATGGTGGACAATTTTATCCCTTCAACCTTATTGTTAGGTGGATGTTCCCATACTTTTCAGGCCTTTATGAAAATTCAGGTAGTTATCTTTATGTATCAGAGGGTACAGGTACTTGGGGGCCTCCTATGCGCCTTGGATCCTCTAATGAGATTGTCATGTTTAAATTTAAATCATAATCTTTAAATACTAGTTTTGAATATATATTCAAAATATGCCGAGGCCAAAAAGACACAGAAGAATCCTAGGAAAACCACCAATAAAATGTTTCAAACCAGATACAACTTCAGATGAACTAATAGAAGTAACATTAGATGAATTCGAAGCCATAAGACTCAGAGACTACCATGGTATAAAACAGAAAAAATCCGCTGAAATAATGGGAATATCACAGCCCACATTCCACCGCATAATAACATCAGCACGCTCAAAGATAGCAAAAGCCTTGGTTGAAGGCAAAACAATAATCCTAAAAGGAGGTGATTATATAACAGACAAAAAAAGATACAAGTGCCTAGACTGCCAATTCGAATGGATATCCCCCAAAAAAGAATACAAAAAGTGTCCAGACTGTGGATCAGAAAACATAACCATAATAGGAGAAGATATAATGCCCGGAAGAATCGGTATGCAAAGAGGAAGAGGTATGAGAGCCGGGCCACCCAGAGCCTGCAAATGCATCGAATGCGGATACGAAATACCAAAAACCCCAGGAGTGCCATGCAGAAGCGAAAAATGTCCAAAATGTGGCGGAATAATGTGTGCCGCTGACTGAACAAGAGGCGTAAAGATGAAGATATGTATACCACTCCTAGAAGATAATGGAATGGACTCAAGGATCTCAGATCATTTTGGGAAGAGTCCATTCCTATCATTTTATGATGATAAAACATCAAAACTTGAAATAATTAAAATAGCCGGGAAACATGCCGGCGGCCAACAGACAATAGCAGAAATAGTCCTAAATTCAGACGCAGACATCCTCATATGCTCAAACATAGGACCCAAAGCCATAGATTTACTCAAAGGAAATATATACATTTTAACAGGAGCTGCTGGCAATCTAAGACAGGTGCTCCAAACATTTAAGATGAAAAATCTCCGCAGCCAATGAATTTGTAGAAGAGTGTTTTAATGGATGAGGAACATGCTCAAAAATTAGCTATCATGAAACAGGATATGGAAATAGCAAATGCAATGTCCAATATAAAGCATAAAATTGTGGTGATGAGCGGAAAAGGCGGAGTAGGTAAAACCACAGTCACGATAAAACTTGCAGAAGCTTTCAAACAAGAAGATTACAAAGTATGCATTCTAGATGCAGATCTCCACGGCCCCAATGTTCCAAAGATGATGAATATTAAAAAAGCAGATATCACATTAACAGAAAACAAGATAAACCCCGTAACTAAGGCAGGTATCGGCGTCGTGTCAATAGAATTCTTCCTACCATCAGAAGATAGTCCCATAATATGGAGGGGGCCGAGAAAAACAGGCGCCATAAGACAATTACTTGCAGATGTTAACTGGGATAATATCGACATTTTACTCGTTGATAACCCACCAGGAACAGGTGACGAACCACTCACAGTTCTACAATCAATTCCAAATATTGATGGCGTGATTATCATCACAACACCCCATGATGTTTCACTCCATGATGTGAAAAAATGTATCAACATGGTTAAAGAATTAAAAATCCCTATCATAGGGATAATCGAGAACATGTCATATATCCAATGCCCTAAATGTGGCGAAAAACTCTTTGTTTTCGGCAAAAATGGTGGAAGACTCTTAGCTGAAGAATTCGGCCTCTCACTCCTAGGCAGAATACCATTAGACACAAGCATGGGAAAATCCAAGGAAACTCCCACAATAGACTCATCCAGGATATCTGAAAATATAATAAAAAACATAGGAATAGGAGGGTTTAAATGAAAATAGCTGTAGCATCTTCTGGAGATGATATTAAATCAGAAGCCAGCCGCTTTTTTGGGCGTGCACAATTTTTCATCATAGCTGAAATAAAAAACGGGAAAATAGAATTTTTTAAGAGTGTGGCGAATTCAGCGACTTCGGAATCTAGCGGGGCCGGTATAAAAGCCGCTCAGCTAATCGCAAATGAAGGTGTGGATGCTATAATATCCACTGCTATCGGTCCAAACGCATTTGAACTTTTGAATAATCTAAATATAAAAATTTACAAATCAACCCAAGGATCTGTCGAAGAAAACCTAAAACTCTTCAACCAGGGAAAACTCCAAGAAGTGACATCTCCAGCCACCACACGTGGAAGAAGAGGTGGTAGAATCCTCTAAAAGGGTGATGGGCATAAAACCATTGAGGGTGGCTATAACCGGTGGAAAAGGCGGTACTGGGAAATCAACTATAGCATGTTCCCTTGCACTTTCCCTCGCAGAAAAATTCAAAGTTTTACTTGTAGACGCTGATGTTGAATGTCCAGATGACCATATAATCTTATCAGTAAAACGGGAAAAAATAAAGGAAGTCACGATTCCAGTACCATCATTTGATCATACAAGATGTCTCATGTGCGGTAAATGTTCTGAAGCATGCCGAGAACATGCAATAGTCCATGTTCATGGTCATTATCCTATTTTTATCGAGGACAGGTGTAATGGGTGCGGTGCTTGCATCCTAACGTGTCCAAATAACGCCATAGGAACCTCTGAAAAAGTCATCGGTTCAGTATATGAGGGCTTTTTAAATGAAAAATATCCAAAAAGACTTCGAGAAAATTTCACACTTATATCTGGAGAAGCAGAGGTTAATCTTGCATCTACTGCCGCTATAGTTGACGCGACAATAAAAAATTCTCATGATGTGGACATTATTATCATTGACACAGCAGCCGGTGTGCACTGTAACGTGATACACGCCCTTATAAAAAGTCATATCGCCTTCGCAATTACAGAACCAACACCATTAGGGGTCCATGACCTAAAATTAATCCTTAAATTGTTGAAAAAACTTGGCATAGACTCGAATATCGTTCTTAATCGTGCAGGGATAGGTGATGATAACATCATATACAATGTCTCCAAGGAATCTGGGATACCTGTAGCGGCTGAAATACCTTATTCTGAAACTATTCTCCGAGCCTATTCGAAGGGAAAACCATTTAAAATCCAAGGGATAACTGATATCATGAAAGTGGTTGAATCACTAATGGTGTTAACGTGAAGGAGATATGCATCCTCTCAGGGAAAGGCGGCGCGGGAAAAACCAGTATAACAGCTTCAATCGCTATTTTACTCGCCAAGAGGAAAAATATTATCGTTTGTGATTGTGACGTGGATGCGCCAAACCTCGCACTTCTTCTCGGCAACCACAAGAAACTTTACTGTGAAAAGATAAGCGCCTCCGAAAAGGCATTCATTTTATCAGAGCGTTGCAAATCTCATAAAAAATGTTTAAGCGCTTGTAGGTTTAAAGCCATCAACTGGGATGATAAGACATCAAAACCAAAAAATTAACAAGTTCCTCTGTGAAGGATGTGGAGCATGCACATATACATGCCCTTCTAATGCCATAAAAATCCGTCCAGTAGATACGGGTGAAGTATGTTTATCAGAGACAAATTATGGCTTCAGTATTGTAACTGGCCAATTAAAGCTTGGTGAGGCAGGATCCGGGAAAATCGTGGATGCTGTGAGGAGAAAAGCCTCCGAAATCTGTGAATCAGAAGATATGGAGTTAATACTTTTAGATTCTGCTGCAGGCATCGGATGTCCAGTAATATCATCAGTAAAAGGAACAGATCATGTCATTATAGTAGTTGAACCTAGTATAGTTGCATTAAATGATTTTAGAAGGGCGCTTCAGCTTGTCAGACACTTTGAAATTTCACACAGTTTAGTGATCAATAAATGGGATATAAACGAGGATATTACTAGAGAGATTGAAGATTTTGCTGAAACAATGGATATCCCAGTGCTTGGGAGAATACCCTACACTGTCAGCTTTATAGAGGCGCTGGTTAATTTAATACCAGCAGTATTATATGACTATGAATTGGAAAAATCATTTAATGATATAATTGATAATCTCATGGGGATAATATGAAATTCCTCAAGGAGGGTGAGAAGGCTGCCAAATATTCTACCTATGCGAACATATTCCTAATGCTAATAAAGGGTGTTGTAGGCCTCTTATCGGGTAGTTTGGCGTTAGTAGCTGATGCTCTTCATTCACTTGTGGATATTTTTGCTTCTGCTTCTGTTTTCATAGGATTGAGGCTTTCGCAGAGAAAACCGGATGAAATGTTCCCTTATGGGTATTATAGGATTGAAACCTTCGCGTCATTAATCGTTTCCATAACGATTATAATAACCGGCTTTGAAATTGGTATGGAATCATTTTCATACATATTAAACCCATCAAGGCTTATGTTACCATTTCTGGCTTTATTTGTAAGTATGGTATCAGTTTTTGTCTCCTATTTTTTCGCTGTTTACAAGAAGAGGATAGGAAAGAAGATAGGCTCACAGGCACTTATAAATGATGGGAGGCACAGCTTCTTGGATGTAATATCATCTATGGTTGTGTTCTTTGGTATACTCCTTGAATATCTTGGTTTGAGAGGATTTCAAGGTTTTGCAGGGATCCTAATAGCGATTCTGATCATCTATCTAGGATTAAAACTTGCCAGATATGACATACTAGTCTTACTTGATGCTTGTATTGACCAGAAATCGCTTCAAATCTTAGAAGAGACTGTACTTGGAGTCAAAGGCGTGAAGGGCATCCATGATGTTAAGGTCAGACGATCGGGGCCTTATTTGTTCGCGGAACTCCACCTTGAACTTGAGAGGGGGATGCCTCTTAAAAAGATAGAGGAGATAATCTCACAAGTAAATGATAGGGTCAAGGAGAAAATTCCAGCGATGGATCATCTTATAATACAACCAGAAACCTTACCTAAGGATTATATGTTGATCGCAGCACCTTTGGAAGATAATAGAGGCTTAGAGTCGACTATCAGCTCACATTTTGGGAGGGCGAATTATTTCATCATAGCATCAGTAAAAGATGATAAAGTCCAAGATTTTAAAATAATAGAAAATCCTGGAAAGGACTTGGAAAAAAAGAGGGGCATAAAAGCTGCGGAGTTGCTAAAAGATGAGGAGATCGATGTGCTCATAATCGATCATTTGTCAGAGGGTCCGGCATATGTTTTATCACAGCATATACTTGGCACGACAAAACCAGAAGGAACATCATTAGGAGAAATAATATTAAACGCCTATAAAAAGTTTAGATAAGACCTTTTATCATGGCCGTTACGGTTCTAATATGCTCTTCTTGGGATTTAACCTCGTCGATGATGGATTTAAATAGCTTATCTGTTACTGGGACTGGAATACTCCTAAATACATAGGAGTCTAAAAGGAATTTGAAGGCTCTCTCTGCCGCGAGACTCTTAAATCTACCATCAATAGAGTCCATGTAAACTGGATTCTCATGGAATGGAAGCTTTTTCACTTCCTCTGCAAGGGCCGTTCCTGGTATTGGCTCGGCTATACTCACAAAATAATCGTCTAGCATGAGTTCATCTGCAAGTTCGAGTGTGGCCTGGAAGTCCTCCTCTTCTTCTCCTGGATAGCCCACTATAAAAGATCCGGCGACTTTCACTCCATGCTTTCTCGCCATTTCAACAGCCTCTGATACGTCATCAACGCTTATACCCTTTTTCATCTTCTTCAGGATTTTAGGGCTTCCTGATTCGATTCCATAGTATATCCAGCCGTTGGTGTAACGTGCTATGGTCTCTAGGATGTCATCGGTTACGAGATCTACTCTTATATCAGGGATTGTCAAGTTTATGGGTCTTGTGAGTTCACTAACTTTTTTTAGGAGTTCTATGAACGCATCTTCATTTATGTTTTTAAATTTTCTGCTACCATAAAGCGTCCCTGTACCCCCACTTATGGCTATTCTCCTCGCACCTTTCCTCATGAACTCCTTGACTTCTTCTATTATGCTTTTCAGGCTCCTACTCCTGACTTTTCTGCCGAAGAAGCAAGGTACTTGGCAGAATGTGCAGTTACCCACGCATCCTCGGTGGGTTTCAATGTAGACGTTAGCCCCTCTTATATTCTCCTTTGATATGTCAGATGGTATCAAGGGTAATGGATGTTCAATAGAATCTTCTTGTGTGGAGGGCGTGGCTATTATTTCATCGTCTTCTTTGAACGCTACACCTGGGATGGATGTTTTCTCCCGCTTACCCTCTAAGTATTCTATTATCTTGTCTATTTTGTCTTCTGCCTCCCCTCTGACCACAAGGTCTATGTCAAGGTACCTGAATATTAGTTGTGGATTTGTGCTTACTGGGCCTCCGAGCACTTTGAAGGCTTTTATCTGGTTGATCTCTCTTCTATACTTGATAAGGTGGATCGTTGAATGCAAACTTATAAAGACAATATCCGCCCTGGGATCTTTAAAGTCTTTCTGTAGTGTTACATCATGTCCCAGATCTTTTAAGATTCCCGCGACTATCATTGAACCGTAATTGTAGAATTCGGGTGTTATAACCACTATTTTCATCCTCGTCTTACCCCGAAGAAATTTATGGCTTGTATGAGCTCGTAGAATCCTTCCATTTCCCTTTCGATGACATCGTATTTTGTTAGGGTTCCGCTCATTTCACCATCTACTGTTAATTTGTCAGGGCCTCTTGCTATTATTCTGTCTGTTCCGTCACGTGTTAGGATTTTTTCGGCTTCTTTTTCGTGTACGAATGCTCTTCCGGGTATTATGACGGTTTCTTTGATTTGTGAGAGGTCTACTTTTTCCAGGTCTTTTCTTGTTATTAGGCATCCTATGTCCTTTTCTGTCGGGTAAACATTGACGAGGTCCTGGGCTCCAAGATTTTTTATTATTTTCTCTATGTATGGTGCTGCTACTTTTCCTGTGAGTATTGTGGCCTCTGCTTTTATCTTTGGGAGTATTTCAAGGTATTTTTTGTTTTTGTCATCTGCAAGGGCGAATGGTGTCTTGTTTTTGGGGTCGCAGACTGGCGTGCCTGTGACTCTTAGGTTGAATTCTTTGTCGATTTTTCTTACCAGTTTTTCGAATTCATCTATGGGGTGTGGTTCTATTCCTTCGAGTATTGGATCGTTACCTAGTATGATCCCTTGGTTTCCGTAGTTGGCGAATCTCATCATGATTAGGGCTTTAGCCCCCCATTCTTCTAATTTGGCGCATGTTTCTAGCAGCTCATTTCCATCATTTATACCTGGGATTATGACTGCTGCTGCATGGACTTCTATTGTTTCGCAGAATATTTTCAAGGCTTCTAGGGATGCTTCTGGTTTTTTGTCTCTCATCCATTCTCTTCTAAGTTTTGGGTTGCAGGAAAATACGGTGAACGTGACCTCATCTACTCCGTTGTTGATTAGTCTCGTGGCGATTTTTGGGTCGTCTATGCCCTTTCCACTTGTATAACCTAAGTGTATTGGTATTCCAAGGTTTTTAAGCCCCTCTGTCAGTTCTTGGAGGTGTGGGTAACAGCTCACGTCCCCGCCACCACTTATGTTAATTTTTAGGTTCTTGTCTTGGGGTTGTGTCATCATGAGGGTTGTTTGAACATTACTTAGGACGAAGAATGGTGGTAAGAATTCGTTTTTGCGTTCGGCAACTTCCAAGGTGCATGTTTCACATCCGACCCTGTTTGGCGGGCAATTCTTGCAACCTAATGGTGGGAAGTCTTTAACACCTTTAAAATAGCAGTATTTGCAAAATCCTCTGCAGTCTATTCCTGGTCTGCCACCGACGTCAGCCATGATTTGCATGATTATTATCTTATCATTTTAGTGATAAATAATTTATCTAAGGATGGAAAAACTGTGAAAAATATTGAAAATGTTAATAATTCTATACATAGCCCTATTTTCTTATTTATAAATTTTTCGACTTGAATTAAAAAGAAACCTTAATTAAACATGTTAATAAGAGATATACACCGTATACTATGCAAGGTTTAGATGAACGATCTTGGACATCCCCGGATGTCCAACTTGCATAGTATACAAAACTAATTGTTAGGAGGGAAAAAATGGCGAAGTTTGAGGATAAGGTCGACTTGTACGACGACAGAGGCAACCTCGTCGAAGAGGACGTGCCGGTAGAGGCCTTAAGTCCTCTCTGGAACCCAGCAATTCGAAGAATCGTACAAGGCATTAAAAGAACAGTAGCCGTCAACTTGGAAGGAATCGAAAACGCGCTGAAAACAGCAAAGGTAGCAGGACCTGGATGCAGAATACCAGGAAGAGAAATGGACCTTGACATCCTAGGAAATGCTGAGGCCATAGCAGAATCCGCAAAGGAGATGATACAAGTCTCCGAAGACGACGACACAACAGTAGAACTATTACATGGCGGAAAGAGAGCGCTCGTACAAGTACCAAGCACAAGATTCGAAGCTGCTGCAGAATACTCCGTAGCACCATTAGTAACAGCTAGCGCATTCGTACAAGCCATAATCAAAGAATTAGATGTTAGCATGTACGACGCCAACATGGTCAAAGCAGCAGTACTCGGAAGATACCCACAATCAGTCGAATACCTAGGAGGTAACATAGCCACAATGCTAGACATACCACAGAAACTCGAAGGCCCAGGATATGCCCTAAGGAACATTCTAGTCAACCACATCGTAGCAGCCACACTCAAGAACACAATGCAAGCAGCAGCACTATCATCAATCCTAGAACAGACAGCAATGTTCGAAATGGGTGACGCAGTAGGAGCATTTGAAAGATTGCACCTCCTTGGACTTGCATACCAGGGAATGAACGCAGACAATCTCGTATACGACCTAGTTAAAGAAAACGGAAAAGAAGGAACAGTAGGTACCGTAGTAGCCTCTGTTGTTGAAAGAGCACTCGAAGATGGTGTGATAAAAGTCGAGAAAGAATTAGATGGCTTCAAAGTATATGGAACAGATGACATACCACTATGGAACGCCTATGCTGCAGCCGGTCAAATGGCCGCTACAATGGTCAACCAAGGCGCAGCAAGGGCAGCACAAGGTGTATCATCAACACTACTATACTACAACGACCTAATCGAATTCGAAACAGGACTACCAAGCGTAGACTTCGGAAGAGTAGAAGGTACAGCAGTAGGATTCTCCTTCTTCAGCCACTCCATCTACGGTGGTGGTGGTCCAGGTATCTTCAACGGAAACCACATCGTCACAAGACACAGTAAAGGGTTCGCCATACCATGCGTCGCCGCTGCAATGGCACTAGACTCAGGAACCCAGATGTTCTCCCCAGAAGCAACATCCGGACTAATTAAAGACGTGTTCAGCCAAGTAGACGAGTTCCGAGAACCACTCAAATTCGTAGTGGAGGCTGCCGCCGAAATAAAAGATGAAATCTAGATGATCTCACCCAAGATTGGGGGCAAAGAAACTAATGGACATTGAAATATTCCCACACAGACTCCTCGGGGCCGACACAACCGAGAAACTCCTTAACGACCTTGAAGAAATCGAAAGTATAAAGAGGATGGTCATACAAGGTCAGAGACTCCCCCCAGCAGAGGAGGGGCACCCTGACCGTCGAATGATCAAAATCAGCGGCCAGGAAGTCGAACTACAAGTGAAACCTGGTCGAGTACTATTAGAAGTCGAGGATGAAAGCGCAATCGATGATATAAAGAAAGTCTGTGAAGAACATTTACCATTCGGATTCGAAGTTCACATAGGAAAATTCATAAGAACCCAGAAAACAGTAACCGATGAACTAAAGTATGGAGAACTCCTTGATGAGATCCCAGATGAACTCATCGGTTTAACAGACCCAAACGCCAGGTTAACTGAAAGGGCCACAATAATAAAGAAGAAAAAGGAGAAAAGGGAGCAGTAGATGATCGGAAAGTGCACACATGTTGTTGACTGCCGAGAAACAATGGGTATGGGTGAAGGAGGTGGCATAGCCCAGAGAGGAACCTTCGCCCAATGTGGAAGTGAAGTCCTTGCAGTTGCAATGTCCCCTGGCAGACGCCACATAACAAAGCCAGTCTGTGAGATAACATTCGCACTCCGTGAAGCTAATATAATGACAAGCACACTAGTATTAAACGCAGGGGCGGGAGTGCCCCAAGATGCTCCGACAGCAGGTGCAGGAAGCTTATTCGGACTCACAGATCAAGAAATTGAACAAATGAAAAGACACAAACTCCTAGTAGTACACCTAGGAGGAGTGAAACATCACATAATCTACAAGGCTAGGCTCATACTAAGGAATGTAGATCGTCCTTGCATAGTAATATGCGAATATCCCGTCGACTTCGAGGACTTCGCGAAGATAGGTGTTAAAACGAGGGTTGTCATGCCAGAAGAACCCAAAACAAAGGGTACAATAGTTGATATAATCAGTGGGGTTATTAGAGGAGAAACATGCCCCCAAGAAAAGTTGGATGAGATCATTAGAAAGGTTAAGTTAGCATTAGGAGGTGCATGATATGGCACAATTCTATCCCGGCAAAACCAAGATTGCCGAAAACAGAAGAAAATTCATGAACCCTGAAGCCGAATTAGAAAAATTGAGAGAAGTCTCAGATGAGGACGTGGTATGGATCCTAGGACACCGAGCACCTGGAGAAGAATACCCAAGCGTACACCCACCACTCGAAGAATTAGATGAACCAGAAGACCCAATAAGGGAACTTGTAGAACCACTAGACGGTGCCAAGGCAGGTGACAGGGTCAGATACATCCAATTCACAGACTCAATGTACAATGCACCAGCCCAACCATATGTAAGATCCAGAGCATACCTCTGGAGATACAGAGGGGCTGATGCAGGTACACTATCAGGACGACAAATTATCGAAACAAGAGAAAGAGACCTTGAAAAACTCTCCAAGGAACTTATCGAAACAGAATTCTTCGACCCCGCAAGAAGCGGTATAAGGGGTAAAACAGTACACGGACACTCACTAAGATTAGACGAAAACGGTATGATGTTCGACATGCTACGAAGACAAGTCTACAACCCAGACACAGGCAGAGTAGAAGCAGTTAAAAACCAGATCGGAGACGAACTAGACGAACCAGTAGACCTAGGAGAACCACTAGATGAGGAGACCCTAAAAGAGAAAACCACAATATACCGTGGAGACAACATAGCATATCGTGACGATGAACCCGTAGTAGAAGTAACCCAAAGAATCCACGTCCTAAGAAGCCAAGCAGGCTTCCTACCGGAAGAAATAAAATAGGAGGGGAGGTGTGAAACATGGCTGAAGAAAAATTATTTATGAAAGCATTGAAGAGGAAGTTCGAAGAGGACCCAGAAGAGAGACAGACCAGCTTCTACAAATTCGGCGGCTGGAAACAATCAGAGAGAAAAAGAGAATTCGTAGAAGCAGGTAAAGAGATCGCCAAAAAACGTGGAATACCCGGATACAACCCAGACATTGGTACTCCTCTAGGACAGAGGGTACTGATGCCATACCAGGTATCCACAACCGACACATTCGTAGAAGGTGACGACCTACACTTCGTAAACAATGCAGCAATGCAACAATTCTGGGACGACATCCGAAAAACAGTTATCGTAGGATTAAACCACGCTCACGCAGTCATAGAAAAGAGGCTGGGTAAAGAAGTTACACCAGAAACCATAAACCACTACCTTGAAACAGTCAACCACGCAATGCCAGGTGCAGCAGTCGTCCAGGAACACATGGTAGAAACACACCCAGCATTAACAGCTGACAGTTACGTTAAAGTCTTCACCGGTAACGACGAAATAGCAGACGAAATAGATGACGCATTCCTCATAGACATAAACAAACAATTCCCAGAAGACCAGGCCGAACAACTCAAAGCCGAG
The DNA here is from genome assembly GCF_003264935.1 of Methanothermobacter tenebrarum. Lineage (NCBI taxonomy): Archaea > Methanobacteriati > Methanobacteriota > Methanobacteria > Methanobacteriales > Methanobacteriaceae > Methanothermobacter > Methanothermobacter tenebrarum. The sequence goes on along the minus strand of NZ_QLOE01000002.1, from coordinate 72,308 downwards.
GTCGGAGACGGAATCTGGCAAGCAGTCAGAATACCCACAATAGTCTCCAGGACATGTGACGGTGGTACCACAAGCAGATGGTCAGCAATGCAGATCGGTATGTCAATGATCTCCGCATACAAACAATGTGCAGGTGAAGCCGCAACAGGAGACTTCGCATACGCTGCAAAACACGCAGAAGTCATCCACATGGCAACCTACCTACCAGTAAGACGTGCAAGAGGTGAAAACGAACCCGGAGGATTAGCCTTCGGATTCCTCGCAGACATAGTCCAATCAATGAGAGTAAACTACGATGACCCAGTACGCGTTGCACTCGACGTAGTCGCAGCAGGTGCAATGCTATACGACCAGATCTGGCTAGGCTCATACATGTCAGGTGGTGTAGGATTCACACAATATGCTACAGCAGCATACACAGACAACATCCTAGACGACTTCACCTACTATGGTAAAGAATACGTCGAAGATAAGTATGGACTTGCAGAAGCACCAAACACCATGGACACTGTATTAGATGTGGCAAGTGAAGTCATATTCTACGGCCTAGAACAGTATGAGGACTACCCATCCCTACTCGAGACACAGTTCGGAGGATCACAGAGGGCAGCTGTCGCAGCAGCAGCAGCAGGCTGTTCAACAGGATTCGCAACAGGAAACTCACAGACTGCATTAAGCGGATGGTACCTATCAATGTACCTGCACAAGGAGCAGCACGCAAGACTCGGATTCTATGGATACGACCTACAAGATCAGTGTGGTGCAGCTAACGTCTTCGCAATAAGAGGAGACGAAGGCCTACCATTAGAGGCAAGAGGAGCCAACTATCCAAACTACGCAATGAACGTCGGACACCAAGGTGAATACGCAGGTATAGTCCAAGCAGTACACGCTGCACGTGGAGACGCATTCTGCTTCAACCCACTAGTCAAGATAGCATTCGCAGACCCCAACCTAGTCTTTGACTGGACCAACGTACGTGGAGAATACGCTAAAGGTGCTCTAAGAGAGTTCGAACCAGCCGGTGAAAGAGACCTCATCACACCAGCAAAATAATCACACCCAAAAGAAGAGTGTAGAGGTGTATTACACGTAGGAGGGCCCCCATGTCCCCCCGCGTGTAATACACCTATTTTTTTATTACTAAAGGAAAGAGGAGGAACAAAAGTATGGACTTTATTAGTTTAGGTGTACTGGCTTTGATGAGCGCAGCTGCAACCATAGCAGGCGCTGCTGAAGACCTAGAATCTGATGTAGGATCCCAGAGTAACCCAAACTCACAAGTCCAGTTAGCACCCCAAGTAGGACACTTACACCGTATATTCAATAAGGCAGTATCTGGGGAACCAGTAGCTTATGGTTTATGGGCTGGTATCGCAGGTTCGGTAGCATACGTGTTCATAGGCGCTCATATCCCTGTGATCATCTCAATAGCCCTTGGAGCGGTTGTAGCTGCAATGGTTCACTCAATATATGCTGTAACCTCCCACATGGGTAGGATTGCAAGCCAATCTCAATTTAATCAGCCTTTATTCCTCGACATACTCGTCGAGCATATAGGCCCCATTGCAGGCCATGGATTTATCGTGACATTTGGTATTGTAGGATTATCATATCTCATGACATTACCACTTAAAGGACTTGGCCACCCATTCCCATTGCCATTACTTGCAGTGTTATGGGGTATCACAATAGGGGCCATTGGTTCATCAACTGGAGACGTCCACTATGGTGCCGAAAGAGAATACCAGCATTACCCATTCGGTGGTGGCGTGCCAGTAGCAAACCATGGTGACATAACAACCAAGGCGGAGCTTGGAGCCAGGAATTCAATGGATGTAGTCAACTTCTGCGCTAAATATGGAGGACCAGTCACAGGCTTCTGCTTCGGACTCATAGTATTCTTCAGCTTCTGGACCACAATAGTATTTGGTCTACAGGGTGGGATAATCGCAGGCCTTATAATAGTCCTGTTGTTGATAATCCTAAACAATAAGATAGAAATGTTCGCAAGAAAGAATTACGGACCCTACAAGGAGAGGGAGGAATAGATAATGGATCCATTAACATTAATAGGAGCAATTACAGTTGGAGGAATACTTGTAGGTGGAGGCGTTCATTTCGTGCCTGTAGGAGGAGCCCCAGCTGCCATGGCAACAGCAACTGGTGTGGGTACAGGTACTGCTATGCTAGCAGCCGGTGCAGGTATGACTGGACTGATAACAGCAGCGGCAATGACAGGCCAGAACCCAATATTGATACTGGCTGCGGGGGCAGTTGGTGCCATGTTAATGCTAGGTATAACTATGCTTTTTGGTAACCTAATTTACGTATTTGGTGTAGGTACAATCCCAGTATCAGCAAAGGTCGACAGAGACCCTATAACAAGGCTTGAACAGAAAGACTATGTAACCCCAGGTACAGAAGGTCATGGCCTCCCAACAGTCTGCTTTGTGAGTGGTCTTATAGGAGCAGCTCTCGGTGGAATAGGAGGGGGCCTAGTATACTGGGCGCTACAACAGGCACTACTCGCATCCTATGGGATGTTAGGAGCAGCTACAATCGCAGGGATATTCGCTGTGGGCGTGTTCTTTATTAATGCTGTGATCGCATCCTACAATATTGGTGGTACAATCGAAGGATTCCATGATCCCAAGTTTAAGAGAATTGGTAGAGGCATATTAGCCTGTCTAGTCGCCTCCCTAGTAGCCGGAATATTCTCAACATTATTGATTGGAGGTGTATTCTAAATGACAGTAGCAGCTGGAGGCCCTACAGCCGCGGCGATCCCGGAGAGCAGATTGTTAGTCCTTGGGATTGTAGGCGGCCTTGTGGGGATATACTTATCTAGTGTTCCTATTATTGGAGCGTTACTCGCATGTCTTGGTGCAGTTTGTGCCATAGTATGGGGTGCTGATGCTATTAGAAGAGTTGCAAGTTATGGTCTTGGTACAGGGGTACCATCTATAGGGTACATGTCAGTGGCCATTGGTATAGTAGGAGTAGTTGCTGGTGTAGCCGCTCCTATGGTAGTAGCCGTTCCCGAGATGGCAATACCTATTATAGGTTTGATACTTGCAATGATACTCGGAGCTGTGGTAGGATTTTTAGGCCGGAAGGTCTTGAAGATGAAGATCCCCATACTTACAAGATGCACTGCAGAGATTTCAGGAGCCGCTGCATTATCTCTCTTAGGGTTTATAATAGCCCTATCTGGTAATTACATCATGAAACCAATGGTAACTTCAGTTATGGCTACGGGATTCATCGCTTTGCTGTTCATATTAGATACCATGGCTATCCAGCATCCATTTAACGCATGCCTCGGACCGAACGAAAACCAGAGAAGAACCCTTAAGCTAGCAGCAGCATGCGGATTCCTTTCAATGGCCGTGGTAGGATTACTATCAATTTCAACTAATCCCAGCTGGTGGCTCGTATTACTCATCGGCGCCATAGGATGGTTAATAGCTTTCAGAGCATTTATCAGCGCAACCTTTGAAGACGCAGCTTCTGTTAAGTGGACTGGATTATGGCCTAAGGAGGAAGAATTCGAATAAAAGGAGGATATGGAAATGGTGGACATGTTACCCTTGATTAAGGTTGTCCCTGAATTTAATTATAGCCTGGATCCTTCCACTGGTGTGATAGGGGCGGCCGTCGGAAGAGAACTCCTAATATTATCCATGGATGAGATAAATGAACAGATAGCTGCTTTAGAGGCCACGGCAGATGATCTTGTTAATTCATTGGATCCGAGCACAGTACCAGAAGGATCATATCCTGGCAGGGAGGGTGTATACCTCACCGCGGGTAAACTAACCAACATAGTCTATGGTTTCATCCTTGGCATGATCCTGCTGTGCGCCTTGATATTCTTATAGGAGGTGTTTTTTGTGGTTGAGAAAAAGGCTCCTGCTGAGGGTTGGCCTGTTGTGAATGGTGATTATGTTGTGGGTGACCCTGAGAGTCCTGTGGCCGCGGTGACTCTCGCCAGCCATATTGAGGATGTCCCTCATGAAGCTGGTGCCGCTATCGCCGGACCTTGTAAGACAGAGAACATCGGTATTGAGAAGGTTATTGCTAATGTGATCTCCAATCCTAATATCAGGTTCCTTGTACTTTGTGGTTCAGAGGTTCAGGGCCATATTGTGGGTCAGAGTCTTGCAGCCCTTTACGAGAATGGAGTGGACCCAGAACAGAACAGAAAAATCATAGGAGCTGATGGTGCAATACCCTACATTGAAAACATACCAGATGAGGGCATAGAGAGATTCCAGAAGCAAGTAGAACTCGTCAATATGATAGACGTTGAAGACCCCGAGCAGATCAAGGCGAAAGTCAAAGAGTGCATAGAAAAAGACCCAGGAGCATTCGAAGAAGAGGCAATGGTAATAGAAGTGGAAGAAGAAGCTGAGGAGGAGGTTGGTGAAGAAGTCAGGCCCGTGGCAGCGGAAACAGCACTCATAGAAGCTAGGATGAGGAACATACAAACACAGGTTAAAATGATAGGTTCCACCAATCGGATGTTCGCAGGCATGTACTCAGGGAAAGTCCAGGGCATAATGATAGGCTTGGCCTTCACATTAATCCTAGGATTGCTATTAATGATATAACGGAGGTAATAGGAATGGTGATCAAATTATCAAGTAAACCAAATGTCCGGGGTATAAAAAATGTCACAGAGGACATAAAGTACAGAACTCAATTAATCGGTAGAGATGGCCGATTATTCGCGGGCCTAATAGCCACTAGGATAAGCGGAATCAGCTATGGTCTCATCATAGCATTTATCCTAGGGCTGATAATACCTCTACTAATGTCGTACTTAAAGGTACGTGGGGTGATCTAATTGGCAGAGGAAGAAACTATAATACCTCGCGTGATGGTATCTGCTGAGGAGTTCAACAAAGCTAATGAACGCCTAGACGATGTCGAAGAGAAAGTTGAATTCGTAGTCGGGGAGTATTCCCAGAGACTAGGCCAGCAGATAGGTAGGGATGTTGGAATCCTATATGGTATAATCATAGGCCTTTTAATCCTTTTAGCTACAAGACTTTTATTTGCAGGATTGATAAAATCCCTACTGGGATTCTAAAATTAATTATTTGGGAGGTATAACATGTTTAGGTTTGATAAGGAACAAGAAGTATTTGACATAGCAGGTGTTAAAGTTGGAGGTCAACCTGGAGAATATCCAACAGTCCTAGCTGGAACAATATTCTATCCTGGGCAGGACATTTTTGAAGATGAAAAGAAGGATATTTTCAATAAGGAGAAGGCAGAGGCCCTGATAAAACTTCAGGAAGAAATGTCCGACACGACTGGTAATCCTTGTTTCGTAGGTATACAAGCTGAAGATGGCGAGGCAATGGCTAACCATATAGACTTCGTCGTTGAAGTTACAGATGCGCCATTCCTCATAGACTCAACAGTTGCTGATGCAAGACTTGCAGGGGCTGCCCACGCCGATGAAATAGGAGTAGCTGACAGGGCCATATACAATTCTATAAACATGTCAATTGATGATGATGAAATTGCAGGGTTAAAGGATACTGGTGTGTCATCTGCTGTAGTTTTAGGTTTCAATGCCCAGGACCCCAGTGTTAAAGGCAGAATCGCCATATGGGAAGATGGTGGGGGCATGATCCATAAAGGATTGTTAGAAATTGCAGCAGAATGTGGTATTGACAAGCCACTTATGGACGTTGCAGTAACACCATTGGGTGCAGGTGCAGGACATGCAGTAAGAACAGCCTTTGCTGTGAAGAGCAAATGGGGTTATCCTGTTGGCAGCGCTATCCACAATGTACCATCTGCTTGGAATTGGGTGCGAGACTTTAGAAAAGAGCACAGAGAGGTTTGGCCTGTCTGTGATGTGGGCTCCAATTTCATACAGCAGATGACAGGCTCAGATTGGATATTTTATGGTCCAATAGAGAATGTGAGGATGGCTTTCGCGGGTTGTGCCATGACTGATATCTTCATATGCGAAGCAGCCATGGACTTAGGCACAGAACCCCAAACAGAGGACCACCCATTCTATAAGCTACTTTAAAATTTTGGTAGCTTTCCCTTTATTTTACTTTTAATATTTTTTTTTTGAATAAATCGTAACGTTTAAATTTGATTAGTTGTAACGGTTTTTTTGTGGTGATATCTTTTGATAGTGGAAGTTATCCTAGTTGTTGCGTTGGTCATATCATTGATTATAGTTATAAAATCTGCTAATGTCTTCGTAGATAACCTTGTCGAAATTGGGGGCGTACTCGGGATATCAGAGATTATACTTGGGGTTACGGCATCTGCAATTGGAACTTCTCTGCCAGAATTTGGTTCGGCGGTCATAGCATCCCTTTCTGAGAGCACAGCGATTGGGGTGGGTTGTGTTATAGGATCTAACATTTGGAATATCGCGGGCATACTAGGTATTTCGGCTATAGTAGCAGGGAAGATAGGCACTGAGGCAGCTGGCCTTAAAAGGGATTTCACAGTCACGCTTTTAACAGCCGTTATATTAGTATTATTCATGTTATTGGGTGATATTGGTAGGGTCGCTGCCTTTTTCATGATACTGGTATATTTGATTTATTTCTGGCGTCTTATAAAAGCCCAGAAAGATTATAACATGGAACATGAAAGGGATGGGAAAAGAAGAAAATTAAACCCTAAAATTGTCCTTTTAGCAGTTCTTGGATTCGCAGGGCTTGTAGTAGGATGCAGGGTCCTAGTTTATACTGCTGTCGAACTTGCGAGGATAATGGGCGTCCCTGAAATGATAATGGGCTTATTCACACTCGCCATCGGGACAAGCATACCTGAACTTGTTGTGACACTATCATCTGCAATTAAAGGACTCCATCATCTATCACTTGGAACCGTGCTCGGAAGTAACACATTTAATATCCTTATAGGTATAGGAGTCCCCGCACTTATAAAAACGATCCCAGTTGATCCACTATCCTTGAGATTAGATGCTCCAGTCATGATAATTGTAACAATACTCCTTGTATTATTAATCAAACAGGGAAACATGAAACTTAAAAGGAGCGGGGGCATAATATTATTCGCAGTATACATACTATATGCATTTATCAGATTATATGGTGTTTGATATGTATAGGAAGATTCTTGTTGCTACAATGGGAGAATACATGGATGAATTAATAGAGCATACCCTCGACCTACTCCATGGTAGGGAAGCAGAAGTCATATGCTTATATGTTGTTGACACATCAGTACCATTCCTAACGCCAAGGAAAATCAAAGAAATGATGGTAAAAGAATTGCGCCAAAGAGGAAAAGAAATAATAGAAGATATGAAAAAGGGCATTGACGGCCCCCAGAACCCAAACGTAAAATTTAAGGGCGTGATAAAAGAAGGAGACCCTGCTGATGAAATCGTTAAATTTGCAGAAGAAGAAAAAGTCGATGTTATCGTGTTGGGAACCGGTAAAAGTCTCGTTGACAAACATTTACTTGGAAGCGTGTCCGAAAAAGTTGTACATTACGCTCCCTGCACTATACACCTCGTAAGAACAGTATAGGCCACCCATTTTATTATTATAGGACCCTTCAAATTGTTTTCTCCAAAAAATTTATATCTAATGCTATTAAATCCACTAAATGTTTAGATTTGGGGGTATCCAATTTGTCATTGCTGAAAAGATTATTCGGTCCTAAACCAATAATAGCCAAAAGTAAATATAAGACCATAGAAGAAATAAAGGCATCACCATTCACAAAAAAGACCGTGGGCTCCGGCTACGCGCTAAACCCAGACGTATATTACATAGTAGCATCAGTAGAACTAGGTAACACCACCACTAAATGTATATTAACCGCAACCAACCTTAATACAAGTCGAAGCTACCTACTAGATAAAACAGTGAACATGACAAGGGACATAAGACCCCCAAAACCCGGAGAAGAAGTCTTCGGAAAAACAGTATGGGGCGTTGAACTAACAAAAGAGTCAGTAGCCGAACTCGTAAGGGACACGATCTTAGAATCGGCCAAGAGGGCCCGAATAGACATAGAAAAGGATCTTGATTTCGTGGTAAGATCTACTGGTGTTACAGCAGGGTTCGCATCACCCAAAGATGTTGGCCAACTCATCATAGCACTTGCGGAAGGATGTCTAAAGGCTGGTATACCACCAAGGAAGATGGCACCAGCTCTTTCAGTTGATAATCTACCCCCACGTTTAAGAAAATTCTCACTACTAGATAAAGTGATATTTGATGGTGCTGTGGCAAGTGTGATACCACCCACTGGCAGGCAAGTGGTTGCTAATGAAATGGAGGGCGAATTAGTTACAGCAGGGATAAAAATAGGGGCTAAATGGACAAAAATAGATTACAGGAACCCTTGCGTCTCCTTAGATTTTGGCACAACACTCGCAGGACGTATAGTAAACAGCGCAGAACCCTACGCGAGAACCATCGGAAATTTCTGCGGGCTTGCAGGGGCCATACCTGACGCCCTCATAAGGGGAACCGAAATGGTTGACAAGGAAGGCGGAGCAGCCATAGACCTTTATAAGAAATCCATCCTAAAAGGTGCTAATTGGAAAAAAGCGCGCGAAAACGCCGAGATGGTCCACGAGAAGGTAATAGATATAAGAAAGGTACCTGAAAACCGTAGAAGATTCGGCACAGTCCCTGTAGATCCCGAGGCTGCCTATGAGGCCGGTACAACACTCATAGGCTGCGACGCTGGAAAGAATGGTGACAAACTTCCAGAACTTACAGAGATCGGCCATGAAATATACCAAGAAGATGGTATACACACATTATTCGCGACCCTAGATTATGTGAGCGCACTTATAGCAAAAAGGCTCATAGACGAGGCCTTCGAAGAAGGAGTTATAGAAGAAGGTTCAGTCTTGGGGGTGACGGGAAGAGCAGGCATAACAGGTGAAAAACCAAGACTAATACTAGAATATGTTAATAAAAGGTTTAAGGATGTCGTGTTTGTATCAGATGCCCTTGCCTTGGGAGCTGCTGTAATGGCCCGGTGCATGAATTCCATGGGCACTCCACACACACCAATAGGTGGCAGACAAGGAGGACCATGCATACTTGGGATGAGGAGGAAAATACAACAGAAAAAAGAGGAAAAATGGATCGAATAGAAGCTGTTGTAATGGCAGGTGGAAGAGGCACACGCCTCAACCCAGAACATGAAAAACCACTCACCCCAGCAGGGGGAAAACCCCTCATAGACCATGTACTAGAAAACCTTGAGGGATCAGAGAACATCCAAAGTATAACAGTTGCAACAAGTCCAAACACTCCAAAGACGGAAAAACATGTGAAAAGGTTAGGATATAATATAATCCGCACCAGTGGCCAAGGCTACATAGAAGATTTAGGGGAGATATTATCCTATTTCGAAAAAAAAGGCGATTATATCCTATTCATTATAAACGCGGACCTGCCATTGGCAAGCTCTTCCATCATTGATGAAATAATAGAACATTATAAAGCTTCTAAGTTTGAGGCTCTCACTGTTTTTGTACCAGTTAAAGTTTACAAGGATCATGGTCTCATACCACCTATTTCATGGAAGGGTATGGTGCCAAGCGGGGTAAATATATTAAGGAGTAAAAATAAGATACAAAAACAAGAAATTTTGAAGATCCCAAGATTGGAACTTGCAATAAACATAAACACCCCCAGGGATCTTATAGCATTCAAAAGGATACTAGGTGATGATATTGGAAGATAAAAGTCTAATAAAGGGAGAAGAAAAATATTGGAGCGACATTAAAGGTTATCAGGTCGCTACGAACAATGCTAGGATACTCGGCGAACTCGAAGAACTCATAATCAACGATAAAACCGGTAAAATAACAGACATAGTCATAAAAGTAGAAAAAGGGAGGAATGTCACAGTAAAAGGGGCGAAGAAAAAGGGTGACCGCCTATTCGTACCATTTGGGAAGGTGGAGAAAGTTGGAGAGTTCATAATAATAGCGGAATAACAATTCTACATCCCCTTCAAGCTCATATCAAGCATCCTCTTCGTCTCTTCCGCAAGTTCTGGTGGTAAACCTTTTATATCCATGCTAAGGAAACCCCTAACTATCATAGACGCTGCTTCTTCCTCTGTCAAACCCCTAGATGTTAAATATAATATTTCCTCTTCGGCGATTTTCCCAACAGCCGCCTCATGGGACATTTCAAGGTCTGTTGCACTACCCACGAGTTCAGGGACGGCATATATCATGGAATCATCAGATAATACAAGACCATGACATTCTAAATGCCCTTTAACCTCTGGAACTCTGCCTGCAAGATGACCCCTTGAATATATCTCTGATTTATCCTTTGAAACAGCCCTTGAGACTATCTCGGCACTAGATCCCTTACCCTCAAGGATGACTCTAGAGCCCATATCAAGTACGGATTCCTTCCTACCCCCAAGGATTGACTGGAAAACAACCCTAGAATTTTCACCCGTACAATAAGCTGTTGGGTATGATTGTATACTCTTAACAGGACTTGTGAGTATATAATTGTTTATGAAAGTTGCATTATCCCCTACCATAATACCTGTTCTTGGCCTCACCTCTACTTGTTCAGCCCAATTGTGGACCATTGTATATGTGACCCTGGCACCTTTCTTTATATAGAATTCCGTTATCCCAAGGTGTAGTGCTGAGCTCACATCTTCTCCTGTGGCGCAGCCAGTTATTATATGGAGTTCAGAATTTTCCTCTGCGATTATAATATTATGGAGTGTCTGCATAACCCTTTCGTCGCCTATGAACATGCAAGCTTGGAGTGGGAATATCTCCCTTGAATTTGGTTTAGATCTTATGAAGTATCCGCCTATATTCCCCTCGGATTCTCTCAAAGCTGTGTGTGCAGTGTACTTGTCGGTGTCTGGTGCTACAACCTTCCACATGTAATCTTTGAGCCAATTGTATTTCTCTAGGGCGACGTTTAAGCCCATTATCTCAACTGCCTTTGAAGCTTGACTTGAGTATATCCCTGTCTGGTCTAATTGTATGAACGTGCCCGCCCTTTCTTTTTCTGTGGGGTCTACACCGACTTTCAATAGTGTTTCTCTCATCTTCTTCGGCACTTCGGTCGCCTTGTTGATCCTTTCATGTTCTCCTGCTTCCTCTTTTATGAACTTTTCAAGGTCTATGTCATGACCGTATGGTGATTTTTTCTCCTTTGCCTTTTCAGCTTTCTTTATTGTGTCTGGAAACATCTAAGACACCCTTTAAATCCTTCTGTTCTTATATCCTCTAATATTTCATCGGGGTTTCCTGTGCAGGCTATTTTACCATCTAAGAGAACATGGGCTATATCGGCTCTTACGAAGTTCAGTATGTAGCCGAGGTGTGTGATGAGGAGACCTGCTTTTTGTCTTTGTCCTGGTTTTTTATCCTTTTCTAGTAGTGTGTTGATCTCCTCTGCGATCAGTTCAACATTTTCAATGTCAACTCCACTATCTGGTTCATCAAACATTATAAAGTCGGGTTTCTGGGCTAAGAGTTGCAGTATCTCTGACCTTTTAACTTCACCACCTGAAAAACCCATGTTAACATCTCTTTCAAGGAATCTTTCATCAAATTTCAGCTTCTTGGCTACTTCCATTATCTCAGGGTTTAATTCTTCTTCGACTGTTTGTCCATTTTCTATTTTGAGCAGATCGACGAGTTTAACGCCACGGATTGGTGGGGGGTTCTGGAAGCTCACACCTATACCCATCCTAACTCTTTCTGTTGTGGACATGTCTGTGATGTCCTTTCCTTTGAATATTATCTCACCCCTTTTAACTTTATACTTGGGAAAGCCGAGGATCGTCATAAAAAGTGTGCTCTTCCCGGATCCATTAGGTCCTAGTAGAACATGGGTTTCCCCTTTGTCTATGTAGAGGTCTATATCCTCGAGGACTTCTTTCCCATCCACTTCAACTGCTAAGTCTGTAATTTCAAGGAGCATGTTAAACCACCACTATTACCTTATAGACTCCATGATATTTATATATGTGGAAGAATAACCTCTAGGAGTTTAAGGGCCCTTTCCACCCCTGATTTTTGTCTTTTCATGATCTCAGTGGCTGGTGAAGATCTTAGATCAGCGTAAACATCCGATGAACTTATAACTTTCATATTATCAGCTATGATAGCTATCCCACCCCTGCCGACACCCGCGGTTGTCCCTATACCAATGTCTGCTCTTGTAATATCTTTTATGGCCTCAGCCATCCTTTTAGCCATTTTTTTATCTGCGGATTCGTCATAGACTTTTATATCATCCACCACTTCAGTTGGTGGGAGTGGTTCGAATTTGAGAATCTTTCTAATCCCTGAGATGGTTGGGATGAATAGGCCTGCTATAAGTGATAATCTGTAATCTTTGGGGCTTATAGTCCATTTATAGGATAGTGGGTAGCCTTGGGAAAATGCATGTATTTCCCTGGCTATTTTACCATGGGTGAAACATTCTGCAGTGGCTATTCTGATCAATTCACTCCCCCACCAAAATGGAGAATCTTTAATATATGGGATGTTATGTTTTTTGCTATTTCATCTAGTGTGTATCCTGTTATGGGTTCCCAATCCCTTATAAGTTTACCAGTCCCTACTAGTGTGTGATCCTTTATTCCTTTATTTTGTAAGAATTTGACTATCGGATTATCCTTGTGGATTTTGGATATGTCTTTTGTTATTATTTTTTCTTGGCCGATTCCTGCGACTCCCATTGTACTAATGGTTGAGGCTTCTATCCTATGGGCATGTTTTATGATGGATGCTGTGATTGGGAGTGTGTCGCCACCTGCGATGGAAATGCAGATAATGTCACCATCTATTAGGTGAAGGTTATCCTTTGTAATGTATTTTGGGATTCCCACCACTTTTCTTGTGGTTGATCCCTTGGCTAATCTTTCAAGGAATTTGACCTTGTATTCTCCTATATTAGCCCCTTTTAACCTGAATATAATGTCATCGGCTGTTACTCGCTGTCCATCAATGGCTTTTATCTCTTTTGGCCCTCCACGGTGCACTTCCATCAAGTTTAGGGCTACTCTAAAGCCTAGTCTCCCGAGGCCGATTATTGTAACTTTACCATGGGGTTTTTTCTTTTTTTCCAATTCTTCTATGGATTCCATTTTATGGTCTCCCATGGCGTTTTCGTGTCCATTATCCTAACTTCAACCCCTAGCTGGGATAGGAGCTCGCCTAACTTGTATAGGCCTGGTAATTCTGTTGTATGGTGTCCCGCGTCTATGAGGGTTAAATCTAGGTTCTTTGCTAGTATAGCCCCCTCTTGGGTGAGATCCCCCGAAAGGTAAACTTTAACATTTTTTTCGTGGACTTTTTTTATCATTTTCGGATTTAAACCGAAACCTGATACTATTGCTATCTTATCAATTTTAAGGTTTCTTTTAAAATTAACAATCCTTACTTCTTCTGCTTTGAGTCTTCTGCGGATCTCTTCTATGAATGTTTCGAGTCTGATGTTTGTTTCGCAGATTCTCCCGAGGCCCTCTGTTATTGTGTCTATGACTTTTAGTTTTAGTTTGTTGGCAAGGGCGTCACATGCTCCTCCTTTGATGATGTCCCAGTTTGAGTGTATAACATATGTTGGTATTGGAGGTTTTAGTTGTGGTGGATGGTGTAGTATGAGTAGGTCATAATCGTCGTATGGTATCTGGTCTGTGGCAATGTAGTCCATTAGCAATAGGACTTTTTCTACATTAATATTATTGGTTGGTGTTATCAGGCCTACTTTGTCGCCTTTTATGGCGATTTGTGGCGGTATTTTCTCTTCTATAATTTTTATGAATTCTTTTAGTCTCATACTTCTTTTATTTCGGATTTTATTCTTCTAAGATTTCCTTTTATTGGCATGTCACAGTCTATTTTTTTGAGGGATGATGCTATTATCGCATTTTCTTTGAGGGATTCTTTAAATTTTTCACAATCTTTTTCCTTGAATAGGATTCTTTCATAGAATCTTAATTGTGATGAAGCGTAGAGCACACCATCAGCTTTTAGGATTTCTTCCAAGCTTCTTCTGAGCACTTCTATGGTTAGGGTCATTGTCCCTGATGTTTTTGTGTTTAGGCCGCTGGTATATAATATGCCCTTTACTGGGGCTTTTACGGCTTTTATTCTCTTTTTAGTTTCGTCATGGTTTTTTATTATAGTGTCACTGGCGTCTGAAATTGGACTTTCAACTATGAAGGTTTTTGTTTTGATTTTTAATTTTTCTGGTTTTATGCCTCCGATGCCTGTTGTATCCACTACAAGATCCCAGGATCCTCTGATGGCTTCTGGTTTTTTGAATGTTACCTTTGTATCGATTAGACATTTAAGGTGGGGGTGTTTGTCGACTATTGTAACATTGTATTTTTTGAATTTGTTGGCTATCATGGCACCTGTAAGGTAGGCGCCTATTATGAGGGTTTTCTCTGGTTTGATTTTTTTATAGGCCAGCCAGTCTAGTAGGGTGTCTGTTTTTATCTTGCCTATTGTTTCTATGATATCTTGGATTGTGTGCTGTGAGAAGTAGCTTTTTACTGTGTTTGTTATACCGGTTTCTGTTTTCATAATCCTAGCCTTTTTAGGGCTGTTTTCAGTTCTTCTTCTACTGCTTCTTCTAGGCTTTTTCCGTGGATGATGTGTGGTGGTGATATGGCTGCTGAGAGTATTCTGCCCTTGCAGTCCATTATTACTAGCATTGAACCAGAGCCTGGAATTCCTAATCGGCCCCTTGCTATTACAAGGTCCGAGTCTGTTGTATCCACTGCCATGAGGGCTTTGGTTATGGTTGGCATCCTTGTCAGGTCTGCGGCGTTGGTGTGGATTTTCAGTCCTTTGGCCTGGGGGAGTCCGAATTTTTTGAGGACTTTATTTATACTTTCTAGTTTTTTCTTGTCCCAGTTGGGGATGATTATATTCTCTGCTGAGAGGATGTATTCTTTTATCTTTTCGACTTCTATTTTTTTATCCCCTTTTCTTTTTCCCTCTGCTGATTCGTTGTATGCTTTTTTTATGTGTTCTTTTAGCATCTTTTATCACCATGGGCTGGGTGAGGCTAAATTTTTTATCTCGGCTTTTAGGCCCATGCTTTCTATGATTTTAACTATTTTTTTAAGATTCCCTACGTGTGGTGATCCGACGCCTTTGACGTGTAGGGGATAATCGTCGGGTATTACTGTTGCTATGTTGTCTGCGCCTGCTATGAGGGAAAATTTCACATTTTCGGGGCCTATGGTGGGTGCGGGTACTGTTATCCTTAGGTGGGGGTATAATATTCTTGTTATTGCTATGGTTTTCATCTGATCGTCTATTGGACATGGCGGATGTTTTTCCATTGGGGTGTCCTTGTATGGGTTGAATCCCATTATAGGTACTTCTCCGAGGCTTTTGAATTTTTTGAGGAATTTTAGGTGTTTTATCCTGTCCTTGTATGTTTCTCCGATTCCTATTAATAGTCCTGATGAGAGTTCTAGGCCTTTTTCTGATATGAGCTCGCATACTTTTATGCGTTGTTTTAGTGTTTCTCCTGGTTTGAGGTAATGGAAGAGTTTTTTGTTTATTGTTTCTAGGTTGCAGCATATGGTGTCGGTTCCATACTTTGCTAGTTCTTGTATGTTTTTTCTTTTGAGGTCTGAGCCCACGTTTATGAGTAATTCTAGGCTAGTATTTTCTTTGACTATTTTAGCTGCTCTGGTAGCGTGTTTCCCATTGTATCCGTGGGCGCCTGAGCAACTGACCCTTGGAATCCCGGCTTTTTCTATTCTTTTTGCTGCTTCTAATATTTCTTCATCTTTTCTTGAGAATTCTTTGTAGTATCCTTGGGGTGATGTGCCGGCGGCGAATCCACAATATTTACATTTTGGGGTGATTTTACATTTATTAGTCACATGAATGGTTGATGTAAGCTTTATGGGACCCCTATTTTCTTCTCTAAGTTGCCTTGCAACATCCATTAGCCTATTAAAGTCTCCTCTGTCATCTATTTTGAATAGTTGGATTATTTCATCGTCTTTTAACGGTTGCATGTTTTCTGCTTTTTTGAGGATCCTTTCTATCAATTTAACACCCTAAACTCGAGATTAGAATTAGTGAATATTATTTATAATGTAGGTGATTTAAATATTTTTCAAAAAAAAATAGTGGGATGGGGGGGTTATTTTTTCCTTTTTTCAAGGACTTCGAATGTTGATGGAAGTATCTCCGAGAGGGATCCGAAGTTCATGGAGTCTGCTGTTCCGAGGAGTGTTCCAGGGTCTAGGTGATCCTCCATTTTGTCTATTCCAACCTTTTCCATTAATCCGGTTAATTGTTCAAGGGCTTCTTTGGCCATCATTTGAGCGAATCCTGCTGGCGCGCCAAGGTTTTTAGTCACAGCGTCTCTGTAGGTGAGTATGCCTGCATAGGTTACTGCGGTGAGTGCGGAGCACATGTCACATACTGGGCCTAGGAGTTCTGCTGGTAATTTATAGGCTTTGCTTCTTGCTTTTTCACCTAATTCTAGGAGGGTTTTTATTGCTTCGTCTGAGGCATATCCTTCTGCTATGTAGACTTGTCCTTTCATTTCCGGTACTGCGCCTGGGTGGTATGATGATATGTTGAGGGTTTCTGGTGAGGTGGCGAGGTCTCCGTGTCTTTCTGCGAATATTTCATAGAATTTTGTGGTGGGTATTGTGCAAGCATGTGTTACAATTGCACCCTTTTTTAGGTTGTCTATGAATTTTTCTATGATACTAGGTTGGATGTCGCCTTTTGGCAGCCAGGTCATGATCCAATCAGCGTCGGCCACGGCTTCCCTGTCATCTGTTGTAACCTCTAATCCTAATTCTTCAGGGTGTACAAAGTGTATTGCACCTTCTGGTGGTTTTGGAAGGTCCTTAGCCACCTCATCCACCTTTTCTCTGATTTTTGGCATTATTTTTTCAGGGTCTTCCTTGTGGGCTTCTATAACTTCCTCATAGTCGAAGTCGTCTATTACCACGAATTGGTTATCGAATACTGGATCTGATATTATAATATCATCTATATTTGCTAATTCTTTTAATTCTGCTGCCATTGTTATCGTTGAATGGGTCATGGCTATCTCTGGTTTACCCACTTCTTCCGCGACTTCGCAAGCTCTTGCAAAGTTTGTTATACCAGTTGCGGCATGCGTCCTATAACAACCAGCACCTAATATTGCAACTTTCATACCATCACCTCACAAACTTGTATTACTATCTTTTCAGATAGTACTAATAACTCCTCTTTTATTATAAATAAACTTTTTGATCATAATCAAATCCAAAATTATATCCGAAACTTATTCATATAATACAAGAAATTATTAAATAAGAATAATATAGAAACCAAAAAAATAATATCATTTTAGACATTTATCCAATATAATAGAGAACATGGTGATATAATGGAAGATCTTATCATGGAAGCCATTCATGACCCAAATGCGGCCTGGGAACTTGCAAAGAAGGACAAGGACCCCATAAAAGTAGTTGACACCATCTCGGAACTTTCAATGGAAGAAGCCATTAAACTAGGATACAATTTTAAGAGATTCCCCATCGGATGCGACTTAACAGAAATCCTAGTGGGTACATGCGCCTCAGACCTTGAAGAAATAGACTTCCTAGGCAATTGCATATTAGCTGATATGATAGGGGCAACCATACATGCTTGTGCATACGCGTTCGCAGACATGGCAGAATCCTATGGGATGAACGGTGTGGAATTAATGCGCAAAGTCAGACAGATAACAGAAGTCCCCATCGACTTAGACCACTTCGGTGAATATGGGCCAATGAGATTCCCAGAGGATATAACACATTGCATCGGCCAATGCTACATGGAAGGACCCCCATTTAAGGGTTGTCCCCGCAATAGGATACACTCCAGGTTATTGGATAAAGAAAAAGAGGCGCTCCACGAAAGGGATGAGTGGATCAGAAATTCAACATCAGTTGCAATTAATCTGACCTCTGCACAAGGGGCTGAAGCCCATGCAGCCCCGATAAAAGAAGCTAAAAAGGTTGCTAAACTTGCAAGGGAACATGGAAAAGGCTTGGAGGCGATAATGTTCATAGGGGATGGATATGATGATCTTATCACAGGATTTGAAACCGCCCTTGAAATTGGCGTGGATGTTTTCGTACTTGAAGGAGGTCCTTTCAACCTTGCAACTGACCGTCTTGGAACATTCGCACGGGCAGTTGCCATGGCAAGAATCCTTGCACCGGGCAAAATCGTGGCAACCAATGGAGCCTATGAGGATGAGTGTAGAGTAGGCCTTAGAGCAGGGTTAAATGCTATAATAACAGGTTTTCCACGGAACCATCACGGTTACATGTGCGGATATTCACCAGGCACGGCTAGGAGAGGAAACTTTGGACTTCCCAGAATAATCAAGATAATGAAAGATGAAATCCCAGAGGGGCTTACAAGGGTTCCAATCCAGAAAAGCGAAATGGAAGCTCTTGCAATGGCCGTTAAAGCCGCTGGTGAAGACAATGTTTATCCTGAAAGGATAGGTCATACTTTTGTGGGTGACGCCCACTGGGCATGCCTACCACACACACCCTTATACAAGCGGGTTAAAATCCAGAAAACCGTGAATGATATTAAAAGGATGGCCTCAGAGGGTCTTTTAGGGGATAAAATTGCGATCATAGGTGCAAGGTTTCTATCCTGGGTTATAGGCAGGGAACTAGAAGATTATGTTGATGAGATCGTGATAAGCGACACTGACAAGTGGGTGGAGAATGTGACGATTGATAATCTAAGATCCCAACTAAAGGTTGATTTAAATGGTGCAAATGGTGATGATAAAAGGGCATACCATTACGCAGATACTACGATAATATCATCAACAATACCAGAGGTCGTCAATAAGATCTCCAGAGATTTTAAGGATACTATAAGTTTCATTTAGAATGTATTAAAAATGCAAGGATTATTAATCCAGTATATAAATTTTTCGAAATTGATTCATAAGTAATCTTTATACCTATTCTTTTTCAACCAATATACCAAGTACAATTTGTACAATAAAAAAGAGCAAGGAGGAGACTCTATGGCTGAGGAGGATATAAAGATCGTTATGTTCTGTTGCAACTGGTGTTCCTATGGTGGGGCTGACACAGCAGGAACTGCAAGAATGCAATATCCACCAAACGTCCGCGTAATCAGGGTTATGTGCTCTGGAAGAGTCGAACCACAATTCATACTCAAAGCATTCAGAGAAGGCGCAGACGGTGTCGTAGTAGCTGGCTGTCACTTTGGGGACTGCCACTATGACGCAGGAAACTACAAAATGGCCAGGAGAATGGAACTAGTCTACAAACTCGTAGAAGAACTTGGAATAGGCAAAGAAAGACTACACCATGATTACATATCAGCATCAGAAGGTGAAAAATTCGCCGAGACAGTAAAGATGATGGTCGACAGGATAAAAGCCCTTGGACCATCACCAGTAAAAGAACAAATAGCAGCTGAAGCCTAAATTGGAGGAGGGAGAATAAAAATGGCTGAAAAGGCACAGATAGGGACGATGTGGCTTGGAGGATGCTCCGGATGCCACCTATCAATAGTAGACTTCCATGAACAAATATTAGATTTATTAGAATTGGCAGAAATTAAATTCAGCCCAGTCCTAATGGACATAAAATATGATGAAATCCCAGAAAAACTTGACGTCGTAATAATAGAAGGAGGGATAGTGAACGACGAAAACAGGGAATTCGCCGAACTGTTAAGGGAAAGAGCCGACTTCGTCATATCATATGGTACATGCGCAGCCTATGGGGGCATACCCGGCCTCAGAAACCTCTGGCCAAAAGAAGAAGTCATTGAAGAAGCATACATCAATTCAATAAGCACGCCAAACCCTGACAAGGTAATACCATCAGAAGACGTGCCACACCTCGAAGACAGAGTAAGACCACTCTCAGACGTGATAGATGTGGATCTTGTCGTCCCAGGATGCCCACCAAAATCAGATGTTGTAGCAGAGGCCGTCATAGCATTACTAAAAGGAGAAGAAGTTGAATTACCAAACACAAACTTGTGCGAGGTATGTCCAAGAGAAAAACCACCAGAAGGACTTGCAATGGACTTCATAAAAAGGCAATTCGAAATAGGGAAACCAGAAGAAGACCTCTGCCTCATAGCACAGGGCATAGTATGCATGGGCCCAGCAACAGTATCAATCTGTGGTGCACAATGTCCAAGCAATGGAGTACACTGCAGAGGATGCTATGGGCCAACAACACGTGTAATAGACCAGGGAGCTAAGATGATAAGTGCCATAGCATCAGACTTTGGAGTTGAAAGGGATAAGAAAGTAGACCCTGAGGAGGTCGCAGAACAATTAGATGATATCGTCGGAACATTCTATACCTACACGCTCCCAGCCGCCCTTATACCCATGAAAATCCAAAAGGAGGGGAAATAAATGGTTAAAGTTACAATGGAACCTGTAACACGTATTGAAGGTCACGCCAAGATCACCGTGCACCTTGACGAAGCAGGTAATGTTGAAGATACAAGATTACATGTCATGGAATTCCGCGGGTTCGAAAAATTCCTCCAGGGAAGACCCATCGAAGAAGCACCACGTATAGTCCCCAGGATCTGTGGTATATGTGACGTGCAACACCACCTCGCCAGTGCAAAAGCAGTTGACGCATGCTTCGGATTCGAACCAGAGGACATACCAGAAGCAGCATACAAGATGAGAGAGATAATGAACTGGGGCTCATACATGCACTCCCATGCACTACATTTCTACTTCCTAGCAGCCCCAGACTTCATAGCAGGAAAAGACAGGGCAACAAGAAACGTATTCCAGATAGTTAAGGATTCACCAGACATAGCACTCAAAGCAATAGAACTCCGTAAAAACGCCCTAGACCTCGTAACAGCCACCGGTGCAAGACCAATACACCCAACAACATTCACACCAGGCGGCATAACATCAGAGCTCGATGATGAAACACAAAAAGACCTTCTAGAAAAAGCTAAAAGGTGTGTTGAACTAGCAGAGGAGACAATAGAGCTCGCAGTGCCAATATTTGAAGAGAATATCGACCTTGTAAACTCATTAGGTGTTATTGAAACATACCACACAGGTCTAGTGAAGGATGGTGTGTGGGATGTCTATGATGGTATAGTAAGGATCAAAGACAAGGAAGGTAACCTATTCAGGGAATTCAAACCAGCAGATTATGCTGATACAATGGCAGAGCACGTGAAACCATATTCATGGCTCAAATTCCCATACATAAAAGACTTAGGCTACCCAGATGGTGTATATAGGGTTGCTCCACTCTCAAGATTAAACGTTGCAGATAAAATGCCGGACGCCGCCCCAAAAGCCCAAGATTACTTCAAAGAATTCAGGGACAGGTTTGGATACGCACAACAGACACTACTATTCCACTGGGCAAGACTCATAGAATTACTAGCATGTGCAGAATGTGCAGCAGACGCCCTAGAAGGGGACCTATCAGGAGAGAAAATACCAGGAGAACTCGAAAGACAGGAAGGTGATGGCGTAGGTATAGTTGAAGCACCAAGGGGAACATTAACACACCACTACACATGTGACGAAAACGGACTAATAACAAGGGCCAACATTATCGTCGCCACGATACAGAACAACCCAGCCATGGAAATGGGCATACAAAAGGTTGCAGAAGATTATATAAAACCAGGCGTCGAGTTAGATGATAAAATCTTCAACCTAATGGAGATGGTTATCAGAGCATACGATCCATGCCTCTCATGTGCAACCCATACAATTGACAGTCAAATGAGGCTCGCCACCCTAGAAATCTATGACAGCGAAGGTAACTTAGTGAAGAAGTTCTAAACCCCACTAGAAGGTGGTAGGGATGATAATAGTAAATAAAGAGGACTGTATACGTTGCGGGGCATGTGAAGGAACATGCCCCAGTGAAGCCATTGAAGTCACACCAGAGGATGTAATCTATTGTGACCTTTGTGAGGGCGAGCCTAAATGCGTTGAAGTCTGTCCAAACCAGGCATTGAGTGTTGGGGATATCACAATCGAAGATGATGGAGAAGTTACACAAGCTAGGATAGTTTATAACCCTGATAAGTGTCAACAGTGCGGCGACTGTGTAGAGATCTGCCCCCCACAAATACTTAAATTGGAGGAGGGTAAAGTACAGAAGGTCCCATTAAAGGGTTTCTGTGTCATGTGCCAGAAGTGTGTGGATATCTGCCCAGTTGGTGTTATCGGAATCGAAGGCGTTAAAGAACCCGAAAGAGTTGAACTAGAGATAACAGAGCCAATATTCATCACAGATTGCGTGGGTTGCGGAACTTGTGTAGATGAATGTCCAGTGGAGGCAATAACCCTCGAGGAGATAGGGGGTACAATTGAAATCGACGAAGACCTTTGTATCAAGTGTGGTGTATGCTCCCAGACATGCCCATGGAATGCAGTTTACATTTCAGGTAGAAAACCTGAAAAGAGGACTAGGGAAATCAAAAAATTTGAAGTGGACGAGGAAACATGCATAGGCTGCAACACTTGCGTTGAAGCCTGTCCAGGCGACTTCATAGATGCTAAAGCGTCCAGTTTAACTGTTAAATTACCAGAGATTTGCACTGCTTGCGGTTTATGCGAGGAATTATGCCCAGTAGATGCCATAACATTAGATGTTGAATTCGGACCAGCAAAGCCCACAACAGAAGAAGGCGTTGTATGGGATGAAGAAAAATGCAGATTAGACGGTGCCTGCGCCAAAAAATGTCCCAATGAGGCTATAAGGGTCGTTACAGAGAATGGCTTCCAAATCCCAGGGAAGATAAAAGTGGACGAGGAACCATCATATAACATGTGCACAAGATGCGGTGCATGTACAGTAGTGTGTCCACACGGAGCATTAACACTCTCTGAAATAGACAAGGAAATCAATGGCCAGATCGTCAAAAGGAATAGGATACAGTACAATCCAATCAAATGCCAGCAGTGTGGTACATGTATAGAAGCATGCCCATATGATATGCTCAAACTCACAGAGGAAAACGTGCCACTTAAGGGATTCTGCATACTCTGTGACCAGTGCATAGATGTTTGTCCAAACAATGCACTATCCCTAAAATAACCTATTATTCTCTCTTTTTTTATTCTTTGGTGTATTTGCTTTTTATATGGGCTCCCTTGTTCTTTGATATTTCACCGTATTCCATTATCAGTTCTCCGCGGAGTATGGTCATTATCGGCTCCCCTATGTATTCTCTGCCCTCAAATGGGGTGTAATGTGCTTTACTGTAGAATTCGTCAGTTTTTATTTTACCGGTTTTTTTAGGGTCTATGACAACGAAATCCGCGTCCATCCCAATTTTTATCCGGCCTTTGTTTTTGAGTCCGAATATGCTTGCTGGTTTTTCTGAGAGCATCTTTTGGATCCTGGCTAGTTTGAGGCGTTTTTTCCTGGTTAATGTGAGCAGGAGTTTCAGGGTCACTTCTAGGTTAGGTATTCCTGGTGGGGCGTCCCAGATGTTGTTCTCTTTTTCTTGTAGTGTGTGTGGCGCATGGTCAGTGGCTATTATATCAATCATTTTAAGGTCCTTGAAGTTTATGGCCTCTTTTTCGGGTCGGAGTGGTGGGTTAGTCTTTGTGATGGTTCCCCACTTTTTCAAATCTTTTGATCTGAGTAGTAGGTGGTGTGGTGTTATTTCACACGTTACAGGGGCTCTTACAGATCTTATAAGTTTTAGTGCTTTTTTTGAGCTTACATGGCATATATGGGTTGGATGGTTGTAGTGGTGGGAGAATGTTATTGCTTTTGCAATTGCGAGTTCCTCGGCTATGCTTGGCCTTGCGAGGGAGTATATTTCTGGTCTGGTTTCATCTTTTAATTGGCTTGTGTAATATTCTATTATCTCTGGGTCTTCACAATGAAATGTTACCGGGATCTTGGACCCCTTTAAGGTCTGGAATATCAGAGATATTTTGTGGTTTTCTATTTTTTCTGTGAATATTTTGAATGATGCTGGTTTTAATGGTATTATCTTTTCTATTTCTTTTATTTTGTTTATGCTTGCATGTAATCCGAAGTCTACTATGCTCTTTTTTGATGCTATCTTAATCTTTTTTTTAAATTCCTTTGCAGTGTTTGTTTCCGGTTTTGTATTTGGCATGTCCAGTATTGTTGTGAAGCCCCCGTGGGCGGCTGCCATGGAACCTGTCCTAAAATCCTCTTTATATTCGTATCCTGGTTCGCGAAAATGTACATGAGCATCTATAAGCCCTGGTAATATGATCTTCCCCTTTATGTTTATCTTCTTATCAGCCTTTAGGGGTGATTTACTTATACTGGCTATTTTACCATCCTTGACGCCAATATTCACTATATTCTGGTTTATACTACAATTTTCAAGTGCTAAGTCTAACATCAATAAAAAATATTCACTATGAGTTATTATATTTTATTCTATGAAAATTGACTATTCATTCATAGAGGAGATTATCAGGGAAGATTTTCAGCTTATAGTAGATGATTCTAAACACACCCCATTGTATGGGAGTTCATCGTCTGATAGGCCTATTATAGCCGATTTTACAGAATATTCTCCTTTACATAATGGTCATAGGCATTGCATGTTCGAGGCCAAGAAGAGGATACCAGACGGTTTATTCGTGGCAGTTATCCCAGGGCCGTTGGAGCGCAGTGGAAGAGGTCTACCCTATATAATGACGAGAAGAGCCCGTGCAAAGGCCGCTGTAATGGTGGGGGCTGACATTGCAGTTGAGGGGCCCCCAATGGGTGTTATGGGTTCTGGACAATATTCCATCTGTCTTGCTAAGATGTTCAAGGCCCTTGATGCCGATTATATCCCAAGGGGTTATAGGCCAATGGAAGGTTTCCAAGAGATCCTGGAGAGGATAAAAAAGGGGCATAGGGTGGTTCCACGCCCTTATAGGATAGTCGACCTTGAAACTGGTGAGACAATATTGGAGGGCAAACTTGAAGAGGATAATTATGTCATCCTATCACTTTCAAGAGCCCTTGGGAAGATAGGATTCGATTTTAAGGATAAATTCATCTTCGTGGAACGCTTAGAGGGTATAAGTGGCACTTTGATCAGGAAGGCCACATCAGAGGGGCGGCTTGACGAAATAGAGAACATGCTACCCCCTGAGACGCTTAAGGTTCTCAAGGATGAAATCAGCCAAGGCAGAGCACCATTACATGAAATCCGCCTTGAAGATGAAATAATAGAAAATGCAAACTTCCTAGGACGTGATGAACTCCTAGAACTTAACCTGTTTGATGAAAAAACTGCCAATGCCATCATAGAAAATAGACCATTTAATAGTATAGAGAAGATACTGGCTTGCATCCCCCGGGGTTTCAGCAAACATTATAAGAATCGTATATTATCTGTGCTAGAGGCAAAAGTTCATAAAGGACTGATCTCTAAATATATAGAAAATTATCCTTCCACCATCAGAATATTAGATTATAAGAATGAAGAGGTTTTAAAGGAATTTGAAGATAGAATACCACATAGGAGGCTAGAGATATGGCAGTGAAAAAGGGAGATTTTGTAAGATTAGAATTCACAGGACGTGTCAAAGAGACCGGTGAGGTATTCGACACCACCATAGAGGATGTTGCCAAAGAGGCCGGTCTAAAAATCAAAAAAGTCTTCGGGCCGGTTCCTGTGATTGTTGGAGGAGGCCATCTTATCAAAGGATTGGATGAGGCTGTTCTTGGCATGGAAGAAGGGGAAGAAAAGCATATTGAACTCGAACCAGAAGAAGCCTTCGGTAAACGAGATCCTAACCTTGTAAGGCTCATACCAATGATAGAATTTAAAAAGCAAGGCATTAAACCGAGGGTTGGTATGAGCATAACCTTAGAGGGTCATGAAGGCAGGATCCAGAGTATAGATGGTGGCCGTGTCCGTGTAGATTTTAATCATGAACTTGCAGGCAAAACCCTTGAATATGATATTAAGGTTAAGGAGATAATCAAGGATGATACTGAGAAGGTTAAGAGCATGATACAATTATATTATCCATTGGATAAGATCAACCTTGATAAGATCCAGGTTGAAATTGATGATGGTACAGTTAAGATCTACATGGATGAGTTGAGCCGCTTTGATAGAAGGCCATACATGGATGTTACACTTTCAAGGTTCAGGATTGCCAGGGATATCTGGGAGAACATGGACATTAAAAAGGTGGAATTTGTTGACGTGTTCACAAAAAAAGAAGAAAAGGAAGATTAGAATTCAAGTTTTAATGTGACGATCTCAAAGGGGTCCATGGAGAGTTTGATGGACTCACCATCCATGATGATCTCCTTGTCAAATTCTTCATCTTTTTCTTCTAGCATGTTAACAATTTCTACACTTTTAGGTTTTTTGAAGAATCTTAAACAAGCTTTCGTATTTTTTCCAGCGGCCTCATAGAATCTCATTATTATATGATCCCTTTCCTCTGATCTTTTAAGTGCTGTGAGTATGATATTGTCTGGTCTGATCTCCAGGAATGATTCACTAGTCTTATATGCTCTGTTATCTAATTGTAGTCCGATTAGTCCATAGTTGAATTCGTATCCCATCTTGTAGACTTTTGATTCTTTCCAGTTACCATTGTAAGGGTATATTGAGTATTTGAATGTGTATTCTTTGAATTCCATAGCATCTGGTACTGGTATTATGGGCCCTGCTTTTCCATCGGTTGATAGTAGGTCTACTGATCTTAATAGTGTGAGGTATATGTTCCCGTCCCTTATTTCATGTTCTGGGTTGCCAAGGTTTAAGAGCGCGACTCCTTTCCCGTTTTCTTCATAGGCTATCCATCTGAGTGAGGGGGACGTTCCTGAAGGTTTTTCCTTCCAATCCTCTGCTGCGAAGTAGTATTGGTCTGTTTTTCTTGTGATGGCCCCGAATTGTGTTTCGGAATTGTAGGTGGGGTTGGTGAAGGGTGTTTCGAAGAGTACCCGTATTCTGGTCCTGGGATGCTTATTTTCTAATTTTATCTCGAAATCTATCCTGGGAATGTCCCTGTAGATTATTATTTTTTTGGTGCAGGCTAGGGATTTGTGTCGCCAGATTCGAGGTTTCCACTTTTTTGTTAGGCGGTAAGGCCATCTTAGTGAATAATAGTCAACTTTAATTTCTAATACTTTTCTAAGATCTGAACCTCCTATGCGGATGTCTTTGACCTTGAAGGCCCCATATTTTATTCCACTGCTTGATTCTCTTTTCAAGACTTCTTTCAGCCCTTCTTTGTGATTGTATAGGTCTCCTATTTCTTCTTCGAGTATTATTTCATTGCCTTTGAGGATTTCTTCCCCGTCCATTTTAACTTTGATCAACCCATTCTTTGGCGAATATGATAATTCGAAGAATCTGTTCCTGATGGTATTATCAAGGACTTTTATACCATTTTTTCCCTTTCTCCACCCCCTTTCGAGGATTTTATATGTTCTGTAACCAAGTGGGGGCGCCTCTGCTATGAAACCTATCCTAGCAGACTTTATCGACCCGTCAGCGTGTCTAGTCTCCTTTAATATTTCAATGTCTATTTTTTCCCCCTCACATTCTAGGGTGCCAATACTTTTTATTTGGCTTTCTTCAAAATTTAAGTCGACTTCAACCCAATCCTTGGAATCCCAAGGGAATGGATTATAGACTATTATATCCTCTTTTTGGCTTCCTTTGGATGTGATAGCCTTTAAAACCTTGGGTGTGAGTGTGGTGAGTTGTTGCTTGAGGAATTTTATATTCTGTTTAACTTCTTCGTATACTTCATCGACTCCCGTGCCCGGGGCCACGTCATGGAATGCTAAGAATAGGAGTTTTTTCCAACATTCATAGATTTCTTCCGGATAGTGGTTGTCTATGAGGAATTTTATGGTTGAGAATCTTTCGAAGGTGTTTAACCAGTTTTCGTATTTTCGCAGGCTCTTTTTTATCCAGATTCTGCTTGATGCGACATCTGGGAATACTTCTGAGTATCGGCCACTGTACATTTCACCTTTTCTGATTGGGAGGTTTTTGGCGGACTCTTCCAATTTTTTAAAGAAATCTTTGGATGTTGATATTATCATCTTGGAGTTTTTGTGTGTTTTGTTCCATTTTTTGACAACTTTTTCTGTGTTAGGTTGTGGCATTGTAACTCCGCTGCCTGATGGCATTAGTATATGGTTGGTGGCTGCGAGTTCTTTGAGGATATGGAAATTTTTTTCGAGTTTTTTAAAATCTAGGCCCGCCCTGTAGCCTAGTGGCATGAAGTGTGTTAGTATTCTTGTCTTGTCAAGTCCTTCCCATAGGAATTCTGATGGTTTATTCTCTGGGGAGCCCCTTCTAAAGGCTAAGTACTTGTAGCCGCATTTGCGGTATATTTGGGGGAGTTGGGCGTTTAATCCGAAGCTGTCGGCCTGCCACATGACTTCTATGTCTAGGTTGAATTTTTCTTTGAGATATTTTTTGCCTATGAGTATTTCTCGTATGAGTGTTTCTTCTTGTGGTAGCATGGTGTCTGCCATTAGGTATTCGCCGTCTGCTACTTCGATCCTCCCTTCTTTGATGTACTTTTTTATTTTATCGAATAATCTAGGGTATCTTCTCTCGATTTCTTCGAGGAGGTATGTTTGTTCTATTAGAAATTTGTAGTCTTTGGATTTTTCCATGATTTTTATCACGGCCTTGAGGATCATGTCAATATTTATATAGAAGTAGTCTTCCTTTGTGAAAACCCATATTGCGTCATAATGTGTATGTGGGACGAGGTGTATAACATATTTTTCATCCATCTTATTTCACCTTGGGGATGAATTTTTTCATGGTTTCTGCCCAACCCTTTGGGCCGGCCTCTTTTGCATAGTAGAGGTTTTTCACATTTACTTGGGCCCATTGGCCATTGTATCCTTTTACTAGTGCTGGGATGTCCACGGCTTTTAGGAGTGGTTCATCTGTATATGAGTCTCCTATGCCTATTGTTTTAATTTTTTCATGTTCTTCCTTGTAGAATTTTGTGAGGATTTTTATGGCTTTGCCTTTATCAGCTCCTTTGCCGAAGACGTGTATGAATCTGCCCCCTATTTGGACGTTGAATTTTCTTTTTAGTTTCTCTAATCCTTCCTCGTCGTATTCTATGATGGTTTCGCTGAATTCTCTGTTCTTGGCGAGTTTGGCATCATGGATGCTTAGTCCTGTAATCTCTGCGATTTCTTCTGGGGTCATGTCCTGGTAGCCTATTATCTTATATCCTTTTTTTTGCAGCTTCTGGATTTCCTTGATTATATTTTCAAGTTTTGTGCCTAGAACAATAATCTCATAATTGTTTATTGGTTTACCTTTTGTTTCTTTGAAGTATCCTTTGGGGATGTAGATCGCCGATCCATCCTCTACTATGAATGGGTGGTATATTCCCATCTTTTCCCTTATTTTCTCCTGTTCTCTCCTGGTTTTAGCTGAACAAAAAATAATGGGTATTTCAGCCTCTTTTAGTTCTCTGAGAACTTTTTCGGCTTCGCTGTAGGAATATTCCTTGTTTAATAGTGTGTTGTCCAAGTCTGTGAAGATGATATATAAGATATTGTTCACCTCAATTCCATGAAAATATCAGATTCCCTCTTTACAGAATTTATAAAATGTTTGGCGTTAATGTCCCTGATTGGGGGTATTATAATATTCTTTGGTGGTTTATCATCCTCTAGGATGTTTTTGTCTTTTAATTCTTTTACTATTTTTTCTTGTATGTCCTTGTTGGATAGTCTACTATGGTATATAGTGGATAATGAACTGAGTATCATATCATTGACGTGTTCTTCGCCTTTGTTTTCATGCATATGCGAGCTTAAAGTTTCTATCTGGAACACTTCGACCCCATCCTTAAGATTTAGGCCATCCGCGGATTCTAGCATGTGGATCAACTGGTAGGGTTCGAAGGAATAACCAGGGGCATATGCTAATCTTTCGGCTAGTTCCATGCTCATGGCATGCTCTCCTGCATTTCCAGTCTTTATAATCTTAGTTTCATGCCCTAATCGGCTGCTTAGAAGTAAATTCATGTACTTGTTCGTAATCCTTGAGACACGACCCCATTTTTCAAGATGTAATCTATTACCTGCAGCCTTCGGTTTATACCTCCATAATAGCCTAACCATCGAATAGGGCGTCTTTGACATTGCTATTCCAACTGCAAAATCTAGAACATACTCATAGATTGATGTGGGCATATAATTGTCAGCATCAACAAAACCAACATATTTTCTTCCAAGGCATTTGTTTATTAAAAGGCCGATGATTAGACCTTCGCCTTTACCATCCCTTACTATCCCATTATCAAGTATATTTGTATACCCCATATCTTCTAATATTGACCCGATACTAGGGTCTCTTTGATGCGCGAAGATTATAGGATCCCCTGCTATGTTGTGGAAATCCTCCACAACTTTCATTTCTTCTTCGCATTTTTCTTTGTCACTATTTGAAACCACTATTATATGACAATCAGCAGGTATTGAACGGATCACACTATCAAATAATCTTATATTTTCATTTTTGATAGGTACTATAATAGAGAAATCTTCGAGGATATGCTTAAGACTCTCCTTTGGAAAATTAAGAGCAGATAAACTTGAACTCTTAGATTCTAATTTGATTATACTCTGTGGATAATATACCCTAATAGGGCCTATGTCTTCAACGCCTTTAGGCGCCTCGACAAGCATGATAATCTCTCCTTTTTGAAATTTATTGTTAGAGGGATAGTATAAAATTTTCCCAAAAAATGAGGATTTACAATATAAGAGCTTCTGATTTATATGTTTATCCGCAAGGAATGGCGATGGTAGCCTATGCCAAGTATGAAGTTATTTTTCTTGGGGGGTGTGTCTAAAATATTGGTGAAGTGGGGGCTCCCAATATTTGAAGGGGGTTTTATGGCCAGGTTACTATGGGTGGGATTTCGACTTTTTTTATTCTGTTTTTTATTGGTTTGGGCCAGTTATTGGTTTCGAAGCCTTTTTGGGCTAGGAATCCGAACACCCATCTTGTGAGGCCTATGCCTGTGCATCCTGTCCATATTTTCTCTCCATGGGCTTCTTTTATTGAGAATCCTTCTATGAAGTGTGTTCCGTGCACATTAGCTGATATGACAGCCACTCCTTTTTCTTCTCCTGGTAGTGTTATTCGCATTTCGTATTTTGGTATGTCTGGGAATTCTATGCCCCTTTCTTCTATTTTCCGGCCTTCTAGGTAGAATGGGTCGTCTCCTATTTCGGTGTACCATTCTAGTTCGAGTTCATCTGATAGTTTCTGTGATAATTCAACGGTTTTGTTTCTTATTTTTTCTGTTTGTTCTGGTGTTCCAAGCCAGACTAGTTCTATTCGTTGGAATTCGTGGACTCTGTCTAGTCCTTTAGCGCCTCCGGCTTCCCATCGGTAGGTCCATCCGCTGCGGTCATAGAATTTTATTGGCAAATCCTCTTTTTTTACTATTTCATGTGATAGGAACTGGTAGAAAGGTTCGCATTGTGCAGGTGCGATAACATACCCCGGATTTTTTAATCCTTCCTTAAGCAAGTCTATGGGTATCTCTTTTTTTATTATGAGCTCCTTTTTGAACTTTTCGAAAGTTTCAGGGTCTCTTCGTGGTGCGTTGCAATAGTACATGCCCTCTGGTAGTCCTTCAAGGTATCTCATTTTTTGCATTATGGGTAGTGGTATGAGTTTTGGGAATAGGCATTCTTGGAATTTTAGCGGTTTGACGATCTTTTGGATTACAAGTTCTTCGAGGGCCCTGTGTAGGGCTGTGATGGGTGGTGTGTAGAACCATTGCCCCCTTCCCGGGAATTTTTTAACCCATCCACGCCTTATAGCCTCCTCTGTTGGGTCTCCGGAGAATAATGGTTTGTATGGTCTGCTTTTAGCCACTATTTCCCCTGGTTTTGCCTTTGTAATCTTCACTGTTAAATCTTCTTCAAATTCCAAGAGATTTTGGACTTGTTTAACCACACGGTCAATAACGTGTCTTCTAAGCTCTTTTTCATCTAATGGTTTGAAATGGATTTTTAGCGTGTCTTCTTCGATTTTTAAAGTGTCTACAAAGGGTAATTCTTTGATCTCATCTAATTTTTCCTCTGGGATGTCTCTGGGTATTTTTGTGTTGAAAGTGTAATCGTCAACAACCATTTTACGGATCCCAATATGATATTTTGGTCCTAGTAGTTGGGTTAATGGCTTTTTGAGTCTTAAGAGTCCGTCATGGGCTCTTACCCTCCTACCTGATATTATTGTCAGTTGGATTTCTTTGTCCTTGATCTTCCATTGGGTTATCTTTGAGGCGTCTTTTTCTTCTTTTGAACCCCTTAACAGGAGATCTTTATTGGCTTTTTCTATGAATTCTTCTATTTCTTCCATTGCAGGTGATACCTTTTTATTGAAGATTATTCTCCCTTTGAGTTTAAATTTCATTTAATCACCATATTTTCGATTATCATCTCAGAGACTAGTAGGTCGTCTATACTCTGACGTATACTACCTATGGATTCCCCTTCTAACTTGAATATTATACTCTTACCTATTATCTCACTATCTATGAAACCTCGATTGTCTGGTTCAAGTGCCTTGAAAGTTATCCAAGCAGTTTCAGTGTCTTTGTAATCTAATCTGATTTTTGCTTTTATCATCATATTTTGCACACATCCCCCACGCCCATAAGGTTTGATAATCTTTCCCACTAGTTTTTTTATCTCATAATTTTTTTGGGCTGCAATATACTTTGGTATTTTTCAAAACTTTTTGCAACCTAAAAATTATTTTAAGTGATATAGGATAAAAGTTTATTAAAGGAGTTGGAGAAATTCACATAAGGTAAATTTTTTATCTTCATAAGATATAAGGGAGGATTATTATGGTTCGTGCATATACTAGACGTGAGTATATTAAGAAGATTCCTGGAGTAAAGATAGTCCAATATGATATGGGCAATTTGTCAGGTTCTTTCCCATTATCTTTAAGTTTGGCCGTTAAAGCTCCTGCCCAGATCACACATAACGCCCTTGAGGCGGCTAGGATAGCCTCGAACAGGTACATGCAGAGAAAGGCTGGTAGAATGGGCTACCATCTGAAGATTAGAGTCTACCCGCACCATATCATAAGGGAAAATCCAATGGCCACAGGCGCCGGGGCCGACCGTGTGCAGGATGGTATGAGAAAGGCCTTCGGCAAACCAGTGAGTTCTGTTGCACTAGTCAAGAAAAACCAGAGAATAATAACAATCGAAACCAATAAGAGGAATTTCAAGAACGCCAAGGAAGCTCTTAGGAGAGCTGCGATGAAATTCCCAGTCCCATGCAAGATAATAATCGACCGAGGAGAAGAACTTATCAAATAAAACCCCCTCAAAATCCTTTTTTAGTGATAATATGAAGTTCGTGGCATTTTTCGAGGAACTCACCAAGGATGACGTGCCTATAGCTGGAGGTAAAGGGGCTAACCTTGGTGAACTAACCCGTGCAGGCATACCAGTACCTCCAGGTTTTGTTGTGACATCCAAGACCTATGACAAGTTCATGAAAGACACTGGCCTATTCCCAGAGGTTATGGGCTTACTTGAGGACTTAGACGTTAATGATACAAAGGAACTTCAGAGAGTCTCCAAGCAAATAAAAGATATTATAGTATCTACCGAGGTGCCTGAGGACATTCAAACCATCATAATAGAATCCTATAATGCTCTATGTCAGCGCATAGGCCGAGAGGACGTGTATGTTGCTGTACGTTCATCCGCAACAGCAGAAGACTTGCCAGAAGCATCATTCGCCGGCCAACAAGAGACCTTCCTCAACATAAAAGGGGCCGAGGATGTGCTAAAACATGTCCAAGAGTGTTGGGCTTCACTATTCGAGGCAAGAGCGATATTCTACAGGGAACAGAACAACTTCGACCATGCAAAGGTCTCCATAGCAGTGGTTGTCCAGGAGATGGTGAACGCGGAAAAGGCTGGTGTAATGTTCACAGCACACCCCTCAACGGGCGAGGACATCCTATTAATAGAGGCTTCATGGGGCTTGGGAGAGGCTGTGGTCTCTGGGGCTGTAACCCCAGACACTTATTCAGTTGATAAAGCCACAGGGAAACTCTTAAACTTCAAAATCGGTGAAAAGAATGTAATGTTCAAAAGAGAAGATGGCGAGACAGTTAAAGTCCCGGTACCGGATGATATGAGGGAGAAGAGAGTTTTATCAGATGAGGAGATAGCGAAACTTGCAGACCTTGGAAGGAAAATCCATGAACATTATAAGTTCCCTCAAGATACAGAATGGGCAATAGAAGAAGGAAAAGTATACATGTTACAGTCAAGGCCTGTTACAACATTAACAGAGATTAAAGTCCCGGAAGAAAAAGAAGAAGAGGAGAAAGAGATCATATTAAAGGGTTTAGGTGCTAGTCCAGGTCTTGCTTCGGGTAAAGTTAAAATAATAAAGGATATAGATGAACTTGACAAAATACAGACAGGAGACATACTCGTAACTGTGATGACCACACCAGACATGGTACCTGCGATGAAGAGGGCAAGTGGAATCCTAACAGATGAAGGAGGCGTCACATGTCATGCCTCCATAGTATCAAGGGAGCTTGGCATACCATGTATAGTAGGAACTGGTGATGCAACCCGTAAACTAAAAGACAACCAAGTTGTAACCATGGATGGTACAAAAGGCATAGTATACAAGGGTGAGATCGCAGCACCCAAAGAAAAGGAGGAAAAAGTGACAGAGGAAATTCCACCAGAGGCCCCATTACTCACTGTTACAGAGGTCAAGGTTAATGTGAGCATGCCAGAGGCTGCTAGGAAAGCAGCAGCTACCGGAGCTGATGGGGTAGGACTCCTAAGAACTGAACACATGATGTTAACACCCGGAGTCCACCCAAAGAAGTTTATAAAGGATGGGAAGGAAGAAGAATTAGTTAAAATATTAGTTGAGAATATTATGAAGGTTGCGGACGCATTCTATCCTAAACCTGTATGGTATAGGACATTAGATGCTCCCACAGATGAATTCAAAACATTGAAAGGCGGGGAAGACGAACCATACGAACACAATCCAATGTTAGGCTGGAGAGGTATCAGAAGAGAACTTGATGAGCCTGAAATCCTAAAAGCCGAGTTCAAAGCCATTAAAAGGTTGCAAGAGAAAGGATACAACAACATTGGTATAATGATACCCCTTGTACAGCATCCAGATGAGTTAAGGAAAGCCAAGGAGATTGCAGAAGAAGTTGGCCTCAAACCACACAAGGATGTTGAATTTGGTATAATGGTTGAGACTCCAGCCGCCGCATTAATAATCGAAGATTTCATAGATGTTGGGATAGACTTTGTAAGTTTCGGTACAAACGATTTAACACAATACACACTTGCAATTGATAGGAACAATGAACTAGTCGCCGATCTTTACACAGAAGGACACCCAGCAGTCATGAAACTCATAGAAAGGGTTATAAGAAAGTGTAGGGAAGCCGGTGTCAAGACAAGCATATGTGGCCAAGCAGGGAGCATACCATGGATAGTTGAAAGACTAGTCGAACTTGGAATCGACAGCGTATCGGCTAATACAGATGCAGTTGGAGAAGTCCGAAGGACAGTTGCAAGAGTAGAGCAAAAAATCATGTTAAAAGCGGCGAGAAAACTACTAGGATAAAACATTTTCCTATTTTTTCTTTGGGTTATAGAAATGGACTTCAAAGGCCTCTCTAGGGATAAAATTTTAAAACTTTTAAAAAAGGTTAAAGAGGAAGACTTAACCTACGATTCAGGTAGGATACTCGGTTCAATGTGTACTAGTCCCCATCCTATTGCAAAGGAAGTTTTCTGCGAATTCATAGAGTCTAACCTTGGAGACCCTGGCCTTTTTAAAGGTACAAGGGCTCTTGAAAATGATGTGATAAAAATGATTGGGGAGCTCCTCGGCGACCCTAATGTGGTGGGGCATGTGGTAACTGGGGGTACAGAGGCTAATTTGATGGCAATGCGTGCCGCCCGTAATATTAAAGGTCTTGTGAAGCCGGAGATAATAGTTCCCAAGTCGGCTCATTTTTCTTTTAAAAAGGCTGCTGAGATTTTAAGGTTAAATTTGAAGGAAGCCGCGCTCGGCCCTGATTATAGGGTGGATATTGATTCTGTTGGGGAGCTCCTATCATCCAATACAGTTGCTATTGTAGGCATCGCCGGGACTACTGAACTTGGACTTGTGGATCCCATACCAGAACTTTCAAGATTATGTGAGGATGAAGGGGTATATTTACACGTTGACGCGGCCCTTGGAGGATTCATAATACCCTTCCTGAAAGAGGCTGGTTATGATATTCCTGATTTCGATTTTAGGCTGAAAGGTGTTACTTCTGTTACTATAGATCCTCATAAGATGGGTTTAGCCCCTATACCAAGTGGTTGTATAGTCTTCAGGGGACGGGAGTATCTTGATTCTATGAGTATCGAGACACCATATCTTACAGAGAAGCAGCAATCAACTATAGTAGGGACTCGTAGTGGGGCTTCAGCAGCCGCAACATGGGCTATAATGAAATATATGGGACGGGAAGGATATATAAGGGTTGTTAAGGATTCTATGAAGATAACACATTTT
The DNA here is from genome assembly GCF_003264935.1 of Methanothermobacter tenebrarum. Lineage (NCBI taxonomy): Archaea > Methanobacteriati > Methanobacteriota > Methanobacteria > Methanobacteriales > Methanobacteriaceae > Methanothermobacter > Methanothermobacter tenebrarum. The sequence continues at coordinate 35,654 of NZ_QLOE01000002.1, read as the reverse complement.
TTAGCCCGTGAACTTAAAAGGTGTGGGTTCGAGCTTGTAACAGAACCCCAGTTAAATATTGTAGCTTTTAATTCGCCTGACATGCCCCCTGAGGCTCTTGCACATCAACTTGGATTAAAAGGTTGGTCTGTGTCCATTTCATCGTATCCCCCAGCTGTGAGGATAGTTTTAATGCCCCATATCAAAAAAGAACATATAGAAGCTTTCATGGAGGATCTTACAAGGATATGATGGAGATAAGAGTACCATCCACACCAAACAAGTTGAAATCTTTAAAAATTGGTGATAGGATCCTATTAAAGGGTAAGATTTATACTGGCAGGGATGCTGTTTTGCCAAGGCTAGTGGATGCTGTGAAATCTGGCAGGTCACCAGTAGATTTGAGGGGCGCGGCTATAATGCACACAGGTGTAAGCGATGCTGGTATCGCCCCAACGAGCAGTAACAAGAAGGATATCGAAGAAAGCATCCCATTTTTAGCATCTGCGGGTGTTCTCATACATATAGGGAAGGGAGCCCTCAAAGAGGAGACTATAGACGCATTAGATGAAGCTGGTGCGATATTTGTGGTCACGCCTCCTGTGGCGGCTTTGCTTACGAGCAGAGTAAAGTCAAAGAAAATTATCGCATATAAGGAGGAGGGTATGGAAGCACTCTATGAGTTAGAAGTTGAGGGATTCCCGGGTATAGTCGCGGCAGCCCATGGGAAATCCATCATTTGAGGTTTATAGTCTTTGATGGTTTCCCGAATGCAAGATCCCCAGCATCGCCGAGACCCGGTACAATGTAACCTGAATTGTCAAGTTCTTCTTCGATGGAACAAGTGTAAACTTCTATATCAAATCTTTTTATCCTTTCAAGTCCTGCTTTTGCTGATATTATGTTAAATATTACAAGTCTTTTAATGGGGAAAGACTTTAGCCTTTCTAGTATTTGTTCCATGGTGTTCCCTGTTGCTAGCATCGGATCTGCTATTATCACTATCTTGCCATGAACTTCTGGTATTTTGAAATAGTCAATGTGAACCTTGAATGGGCTTTTGTCTTCTCTCCATGCTCCGATTATCCCATGTTGGGCTTCTGGGAACACTTTCATTATACCATAACTGAATGGTAATGATGCTCGCAAAACACTTATGATTGTTATCTCATCTGTAATTCTCGGGGCCTCAGCAACTCCCAGTGGGGTTTGAACTCTAGTTTTTTCATAGGATAGTGTGTTAGCGAACTCATATGCCATATAACGTCCAATATCGGTTAAACCATGCCTGAAATGTGCCGGGTCGATCCCTTTGCGGCGTATCCTCCCAAGTTTTTCTTGGACTATAAGATTATCAACTAGCTTTATCATCTTTCACCCCCCCATCCACTATTTTTTTACCCTCCTTTGAGGGTATTATCCTTATTTTAGGGTTTTCGAATTCTTTTTCTAATTCTTTCCCCTCGAAAAACATGTGAAGAAATACTGCAAGTGCGGAGACTTCTGAGTGCGGCTGGTTTGTGACTGCCACATTAAAATCAGCTATCTTGAAGATCTCCCCAGGCACCCTAGGCCCCCCGACAATTATTAATTTTTCATTCTTACTTTCTTTGATCTTTTTTATAATATCCTGTATGGGTATACCATACATTGTAAGGTGTATTATTTCACCTTTCCATTCCTTTAGGATTTTCTTCCAATCTTTTTGATATGATACTTTAAATGGTCCACCCCATCTTTCGGTAACGTCATTAACATTCTCTATGAGTTTATCGTCCTGTTCCCCACTAATGATAACCTCTGAAGCGCCGAACGCCCTCGCAGCTAAACATACGTGGGTTGTGATCCTGGCATCCCTGGCTTTCCTGTGACCTAATCTTAAAACTTTTATCATCATCTATTTTTCACCTACTCCCAAGTACTAATATGATTAGTGTTAGCATCCTGTTGAATTCGTTGGATGCGCCGAGAACGTCTCCTGTTGTATATTTGAAGTTCTTTCTTGCAACTGTTCCGATGAATAGGCCCCCGATTATACTTGCAAGTATTCCTATCATGCCTTGATATTTGAGTAGTGAAAATCCAATGATAAATGATAGGATGGATGATGCTATGAATTTTTTTTTGTCCATTTCTATTATGAAGTGGCGTCCTATCCCCTCATTGAGTGGCTTTGATATGATGCATGAACTTACAAGGCCCATCTTGGCGCCTACTTCCCCGATTATTATCATTTGGAGTAGTTGGCCTGGGAGTATTGAATAGAGGCATGTGAATGTTGTGATGGCGATGATAAAGAATAAACTGAGCCCTCCGGTTCCTATGCGTTCGTCCTTCATTATCTTGATCTTATCTTCTGGGCTTCCATGGGCCATTAGGGCGTCGCCCATGTCTATGAGTCCGTCTAGATGGTGGAAGCCTGTAAACCAGATTAGGAATCCATATGTTAGACTGGCTATTATGATGGGTGGCATTCCTAGTAGTTGTAGTAGGGTTGCGAAGATTCCTCCGGTGAGGCCTATGATGGCTCCCATGATTGGGAATAACCATGTGTATTTTGCGATCCTTGGTATGCTAATATGTGTTTTTAGTGGTAGTATTGTTAGGAAGGATAGGAGGCCTATTATTTCACGTAGCATGGTTATCATTCTTCGAAGATTTTTGACATGGATCCTGCGATGAGACCTGCGATAACATCATCTGTCATTGGACCTAATCTACTTATTATACCTGGTTTTTCTTCATCGTAACGTTTAAAGTTGAATATTGCCTTTGTACCTGCAATTTGGTTGGCAACCGCCATCCCCAGGACTTCATCAGCGTAAAGGTGGGCTGGATCATCATCTATGTTCACGTTTTTTATCCTATGATATTGGAGGTCTTCTTCAGCTCTTATCGCAGCTAATATTAAGCTTATAACGTTGATGTCAGACAATGATTTGATCAATTGCCTTTTGAGTTTTTCTTTTAGCTTATTGTCTATTTCAACTCCTATGCAGAGTTTGAGACCGGCTTCTACGAGCTCGTCTAATAGTATGCCCTTTTCTCTTAGCTGATCGAGTATACTTATATTATTATCTTTTAGTGTTTCAAGGAGGCTTGTTTTTATGCAATTTTTTAATTTTTTGGTGTTGCAGTTTCCTGGTTGACCTTCTCTACTTATTATGAGGATGGTTTTGGATTTGTAGAATCTGGTTAAGGGTCCTAGTATTTTGTCCTTGGTTTCTACTACTATCTTAAGATATGATAAAAGTTCTTCTAGGCTTTTGTTATCGTCTATGAATATTATAAGGTCTAGTAGTGAATTTCCAATTCCTATACTGCAAGTTATGTTTTCAAAGTCTTTTAGGAGGAGTTTAAAATTATCTGCGGATGCTCCCATATCATTGCTTGGGTATGTTATCTTTTTTGTTTCATGGAAGCCGCTTTTTGTCTCGCATACTTCTAGTGTCTTTAGTCCATGGCTGTTTTTTATGGTTAGCTTGTTCTTGTTGTATTGGATGCTAGTTTCGCCTTTTACGATTTGCATTGAGGATCACCAAATGTTTTATTTAGTCATCTTCACATATCTAAACTTTGGTGATATTATGAAGGTGCATCTTAGGGTGTTTATTGAAGTTGAAAACCTTGGCAAGGTTATAAATATACTTGCAGAGGAGGGTGTCACAGGATTTTATTTAGTGGAATATAAAGGTATTTCCCCTAGTGAGTGGAGTGGGTTCATTGTTAGGGAGGATCCGGAATCCGCCATATCACTTATAAGGAATCATGCAAGGGATGCTATACTTCTCTGTTCTGTGGTTGATGAGGAACAAGTAGAGAATATAATAGAAAGATTCAAGGATGAACTTTCTGATAAACGTTACACCCTTTTAGAAGTTCCTGTAAAACGCATAATCGTGAATTCACCACCATAACTGATCCTCAATGGTAGTGGTTGTAGACCCCCAATTAGCTGGTGTTGCTGGTAACATGATCGTAGGGGCTCTCATAGGCTTGGGAGCCCACCCAGACGAGGTTGTAGAGGTTATGGAGGCCGCAGCATCCTATTTTGGCGGTGTTGATGTTAAAGTTTCTGATGTTAAAAGGGCTGGTATAAAAGCCACCTATGTTGAAGTGAAAAAAGCTTCCATGCCAAATTTTAAGTATCCTGAGTTCTTGGAAAGAATTGAAAGCATTGACCATCCACTCATAGATGATAATGTAATATCATTTTCTAGGGCAGTATTCCATACCATAGCACAAGCCGAGGCGAAAATCCATGGAGAATCCCTAGATGATATACACTTTCATGAAGTTGGAGCATCAGATGCTGTTGCAGACGTTTTCGGGGCGGCATTCGCATATTTCAGCTTAGGATTTGACAAGGAGAAAGTTTATTCACTCCCGGTAGCATTAGGGGGAGGTTCAACCACCTCAGCCCATGGCAGGATCCCAATACCCGCCCCAGCAACCCTTGAGATCCTTAGAGGGGTTCCAATCCACGGAGGACTTGTTGAAATGGAACTTGCAACACCTACAGGTGCAGCATTACTCGTTAACATAGTAGATGAATTCAAGAACTTCCTTCCACCCATCAGGGTGGTTGAGATCGGATATGGCGCGGGTAAAATGGATCCAGACTTCCCCAATATACTCAGGATAATAAAGGGCACAAAGAGCCTAGAAGAGGATAAAATAGTATTATTCGAGACAAACTTGGACCATTTAAGCGGTGAAATAATAGGAAACCTTTTCGATGATCTAATAGGAGAAGGAGCCCTTGATGTGACAATCACACCCATACTAATGAAAAAAAACAGACCAGGCCACCTCTTGAGGGTCATATCCAAACCAGAAGACCAAGAAAATATCCTAAGGAGAATATTCAAGGAAACAGGAACCCTTGGCATCAGAATATTCCCACAAGTACACAGAACAATACTAAAAAGGGATAAAATACCATTTAAAGTTAATATCAAAGGCGAATGGACAGCAAACTTCAAAGTAGCCTTCCTAGATTCTGAAATAATAAGCGCACGTATAGAATACGAAGATGCGAAAAAGATATCATCAAAAACTGGACTCCCTCTACGTGAAGTCATGGAAATGGCAGAAGAACAATTCAAAAATAGGAGATGGTGAACCAAATTGAAGGCTATCAGCATACTTTCAGGAGGCCTTGACTCGACCGTGGCCACAGTAAAATTCGCTGAAAAGTATGACATACATGCCATAACCTTTGATTATGGTCAGAGAAGTGCTATGATGGAAATAGAAGCCTCCAAGATTATAAGCAAAACATATGGTTTCAAACATCATGTTATTAAACTTCCTTGGCTTGGAAAACTTGGAGGTTCAGCCCTCACAACAAAAAATAGAATACCAAAACCCACAATGGATGAATTAGAATCTGATGTTGCCAAGGAAACCGCTAGGATGGTTTGGGTTCCAGGTCGCAATCTTGTTTTCACTTCCATTGGAGCGGCATATGCAGATGCGATAGATGCAAGGGCCATCATAGTCGGCTGGGACAAGGAGGAAGCAAGGACTTTCCCTGATAATTCCTGGAGATTCCTAAGAGCGTTCAACAAGCTCCTTGAAGTGGGTGTTCTTGCAGATGTTAAGGTAGAGGCGCCCTTGATAAATTATACTAAAAAGGAGATAGTAGAGGAGGGTCATAGGCTTAAAGCACCCCTAGAGGTCACATATTCTTGTTATGAGGGTGGGAGGTTGCATTGTGGCCTATGTGAATCTTGTATGAGGAGAAAAAGGGCTTTTAAATTTGCTGGAATAGAGGATCCTACAGTCTATAAATTTTGATTATTTTATCACCATGAGTATGTCCCCTGCTTCCACTTTCTCCCCCTCTTGGGTGTATATTTTCTCCACAACCCCAGAATGTGGTGCTTGTATGTCGTTTTCCATTTTCATGGCCTCTATTACCGCTACAACGTCTCCTTCTTCTACTATGTCACCCTCTTTAACTTTTAGTTTCACTATCATCCCCTGCATGGTGGACTCCACAGCACCTTCCACTGGTTCTTCTGGCTTTTTCGGTTTTTCTTCAATAGTCAAATAACCTGTAGGTATCACTTTGACTTCGAATTCGTCCCCGTCTACTTCTACAAGGTACTGGGTTGGAACAGCCTCGGCAAGTCCAGGCACGGCCTCTTTTGGCGGCTTTAGTGGCTCTTCTTCGATTTCTCCTCTGAGGAATTTTGGTGCTATCGTTGGGTAAAGTGCGAATGTTAAGATGTCTTCTTCTTTCCGGATTATCCCAAGTTTTTCTCCTTCTCTCTTGTACTTTTCGAATTGGGGTTCTAGTATGTCGGCTGGTCTGCAGTCTATAGGTTTCTGGTCTCCTATTATCTTGGCGGCTACTTCTGGGTTTAAAGGCGCTGGCGGCCTCCCATAGAGGCCCCTGAAGTAGTCTTTGACTTCGTTTGACACCATCTTGTATCTTTCACCTGAAAGCACGTTCATAACAGCTTGTATTCCAACGATTTGACTTGTAGGTGTTACCAAGGGAGGGTATCCCATGTCTTTCCTCACCCTTGGCATTTCTTTCAGGACGTCATCATAACGGTCGAGGGCATCCTGTTCTTTGAGTTGGGCTACTAGATTTGATAGCATTCCCCCGGGTATCTGGTAGATTAGGACATCTGTATCTATACGTTCTGCTATTGGGTCTAGTATGGACTTGTACTTTTCCCGGATTTCCTCGAAATATTTTTTTATTTGGGTTAATTTTTTGAGGTCGAGACCAGTATCATATGGTGTATCCTTGAGGGCGGCTACCACGCTCTCGGTTGGAGGTTGTGAAGCACCCCATGATAAGGGTGATATTGCAGTGTCTAGTATGTCAACACCGGCCTGGCACGCGGCATAATAACTCATGGGGGTCATTCCACTCGTACAATGACAGTGGAGGTTCACTAAAAGGTCTGTCTCCTCCTTAAGTGCTTTAACAAGCTCATAAGCATCATGCGGTGATATTAGGCCAGCCATGTCCTTTATAGCGACTGAATCACATTCTAGAGCCTCGAGTTCCTTGGCAAATTCCACATACTTGTCGAGGGTATGGTATGGGCTTATTGTATAACAGATGGTGCCCTGGACGTGGGCCCCCTGGTCCTTAGCCACCTTAATAGCATATTCCATGTTCCTTATATCGTTTAGGGCGTCGAATATCCTGAAGATGTCAACACCGTTCTCGTAGGCTTTTTCAACAAACTTTTTAACTATGTCATCAGGGTAGTGCTTATATCCTACAAGGTTCTGTCCCCTTAAAAGCATCTGTATAGGGGTTTTCTTGACCTTTTCATCTAATTTTCTTAGACGCTCCCATGGGTCTTCGTTAAGGTACCTTATACAAGTATCGAATGTTGCACCACCCCATGCCTCTAATGAAAAAAAGCCCACTTTATCCATATCTTCGGCTATGGGTAACATATCTCGTGTCCGCATACGGGTTGCAAGGAGTGATTGATGCGCATCTCTGAATGCTGTTTCAACAATTTTTATCCTTTTCATGCTGACCCTCACGGTGATTGATCATCTCTATATACAATAGTAAAAACTGACTTAAATACTTCAACAAAGAAAAAGGAAGCCTACTCATAATATAACAAAATCATATTATTACTATGGGAAGGTTCTCATAGTAGGATAATACACTACCACTCGAGCCATAGTAAAATATTTTTAAGCTCACTTTTTTGCAATATTTTCTAATCTTTGAGGGTTATGGTTATATTATAGTAAAATCTTAAGGGATTATAATTCAAAGACCAGAGGAGAATCAAAGATGGCAAAGATAATTATAGATTATGACAAATGTGATGCATGTGGAGAATGTGCCGATTTATGCCCAATGGAGATACTCATAATAGTTGATGACAAACTAGAGGTCCAAAATCCTGAAGACTGCAATGAATGTGAGGTGTGCATGGATGTATGCCCAAATGAAGCCATAAAAGTAGAACCAGAATAAAAAAACCCCACACAATGAATATCCTGTGAGGGGGGGTTAAAATTTCTAACATTCCCCCATTGACCCTACTGGAGGGTGTTCATTCCATGGAATTTGGAAAGATTGAAAGACCCACTATTGGAAGGTTCGTTGATGTTGAATTCTTCCGCATGATCCGCTTCCTACCAATGGAAATGTTAGGTGAAAGAGTGGATGGCCTAATATACAATGGTGCGAAAACCGCAACCACTGACATGGAAATAGATTTAGATGAGATAGTCGCTTTTTTCAAGGAAAAAAAGATAGGCAGGGTAAAGATCTTGAGCACGGACCCTTTAAGGGTTAAAGTGGACGAATGCGTCACTTGTTCAGGACACCCAAAGGTTGGAAGGCCACTGTGCCATTTTGAAGGCGGCCTATTAGCGGGTTTGCTCGGATCAGCCCTAGGAGATGATATAGACCTTAAAGAAGTGAAGTGTTGGGGTCTTGGAGACAGAACCTGCCTTTTTGAGGAAATATAAAATTCATCTTTCAATTTCCCCGCTGATGAACTTATCAACCAGCTTGGCTGCTTTCTCGTCAGGATATTGTATTGGCGGATGTTTCATTGTATAGGCTGATATGGATGTCAAGGGGCCTGCAATTCCCCTTTTGAGCGCTAGTTTACAACATCTTATAGCGTCTATGACACAACCTGCAGAATTGGGCGAATCTTCGACACTAAGGCGGACTTCAAGATTCATGGGAACGTCACCAAAGATCCTCCCCTCCATTCTAAGGTAACAGACTTTGTTGTCTTTTTGCCATGCTACATAATCGCTTGGACCTATATGTATGTTCTCTGGGTCTAGTCTTTCATCGCCTAGGATGGATTGTACAGCCTCTGTCTTTGATTTTTTCTTTGAATGGAGCCTGTCCCGGTTTAGCATGTTTAGGAAGTCAGTGTTTCCACCGGTGTTTAGTTGGTAGGTTCTATCTAATCTAACACCCCTGTTTTTGAATAATTGTGTTAGCGTCCTATGTGTTATAGTGGCCCCTATCTGGGCCTTTATATCATCTCCTATTAAGGGCAGACCCGCCTTTTCGAAACGGGATGCCCATTTTGGGTTGCTTGCTATGAATACTGGTATGTTATTTATGAAGGCTGTGCCGGCTTCGAGTGCACATTTAGCATAATAGCGTGTGGCCTTCTCTGAACCAACTGGCAGGTAATTTAGGAGTATTTCCGCGCCACTGTCCTCTAGGACCTCCACAACATCCACCGGTTCTTCATCTGCAACTGAGAATGTGTATTTTTCATCATATTCTTTCATGTGGGATGCTACACCATCGAGGACTGGGCCCATTGCGACTTCAACGTCCATCCAGGGTATGTTTTCACAGAATATTTTTGTGCAATTTGGGGGGGCGAATATTGCCTCGCTCAGGTCTTTCCCCACTTTTCTCTTGTCAATATCAAATGCTGCGACAACTTCTATATCCTCTGGTTTGTAACCGTCTATATCCCAATGCATTAATCCTATGGCATCCTCTTCATTTTTTCCCGTGTAATAGTATATTCCTTGGATTAAGGAACTTGCGCAATTCCCCACGCCTATGATAGCGATTTTTATTTTACCCAATTAGAACACCCTTCCAGTATTCCAGTTTATTGTGATGAGAAGGTTAGAATGATCAACTACTATAATCATGCTTATCCAGATTATTAAATCTTTCGCTTTTCAAGAGTTATGGTTTGGTTCTTTGATCCATCTCAGAGCCTCTAGTACAGTAGAAGTTTCTTGAAATCCCAATGCCTAGGGTGGATGCTACTAGGCATGTGGGGCATAGGCATCCTTTTTCATCTTTTATACACTTTGATTCTCCTAGGATGCAGAATAGTTTCTCATCGCATTCCTTATAGGATGGACATGATGGGCATGCGCAATCCTCTGACAACCTTTTAACTTCTTCTTGCATTTCTATTTTATCCATTGCCATTATCCTTGTATATTCTTCTTGGAAGCGGTCCATGATATCCCCCAAAGATGGTTATATTGTTACTCTGAGGAATAGGAATATTAACCAGAATATCATTAGGGTTCTGCTGGTCCAAATTGGCATCTTACCCCGGATTATTTGCCTGTTGAATTTCCAGGTTAGGATTATCGTCACCAGTAATATAATGTTTTGGACGTTAGCAAGTATGTTAAGAGGGTTTTGGATGTAGTGGAATCCCCACATTATCGTTGTTAGTATGATACCCGCCCAGTTGATTTTTATAAGATTCTTGTTATCTGTGAAGTTTAGGGATATGAATGTGCCCATTGCTAATATGATCCTAGGAATTGTAGGAACGATTCAAGTATTGGTATGTTGAAGATGCTTGCTTTTAATATTGGTAGGAGTATGATTGCTTTGAGGGCTTCGTCAGCTGGGAAGGCCTCTATATCACCGACTGCGAGGGAATATTTGCCTTTATTTTGTTCGTTGAATACTATTATATAATATTTCCCAGGTGGGAGGGTTTCATTGAATTCGGGCCCTTTAAGATAGTAGTCACCCCCGAACTCTTCGAAGTAGGGTTCCCAGTCTCCTGGGCCCAATTCTTTTATGGTTTTGCCTTTATAGTCGGTTATCCTAGCATATACGAGTTGGTCGGCCCCTGGATTATCTGGTACTAGGATGTTGACGTATAATCTGAACTTTTTGGGGGATTCTATCATGTAGTAGACTGGTTCGCCTTGTAATTGGCCATAGAATGCTTGTGAGATTTCTGGTTTTTCTATGATTATAGGATTGTTTATTGGGGCTGTTGATGGTGCGAGTCGTGGTTGATGGGCGACTACAACACCTACGAGGCAGATAACAGCCAATACGAGGAATAAGATTTTGGTTTTCACGGATAATTTTCTATTTTTATTAATTATTAAATTTATCTGATTTTTATTTGGGTTCCTGTATGGAGGGGTTTTATATTTTCTAGGTTTTCTTTTAGTATATTGTATGCTTCCTTTGATGTGCAATGTCCAGTATAGATTTCTTTTATGTTCTTGAATGGTTCTAGTAAGTTTAGGGCCTCTTTGGCTTCTATGTGGAAGCCCCCTATGAGGGCTTTTATAGGTTTGCCATATTTTCTTTTTATCGTCTCTATTATGTTAAGGATGCCACGATGGGAACATCCGGTTAAAACTATCAGACCATCCTCTGATTCCATGATTAAGACTATCTCATCCCTGAAATCATCTTTTACAACCCCATCTTCTGATATCCTGTAAAGTTTACGATTACCTATTGGCGGTGAGAAGAAATCCCGAATATCAACTAGTATATCGCAGCCGATAAACAGTGTAGTGTCCCCTTTTAAGCTTTTTATCCGAGGATTGTCAGATAATCTCCTGTCCAAGCCAATATAACGCCATGACCCATTATCATCAGCGTATCTTTTGGAAAAAGCGCCATTGCCAATGTAAATGTTCGCACTGTTATTTTCTTCAAGGAAGTGGGCTAGGCCTCCCCCATGATCATAGTGTCCATGAGAGATTATAGCGCATTGTACCTTGGATATGCTTATGCCAAGTTCTTGGGCGTTTTCAATAAAGGAATGGGATTGTCCCATGTCAAATAATAAATTGAACTGGTCTATGTGTAGTGATAATCCATGTTCAACCTTGAATTGGCCGGGACCATTATCTTCTATGAGACATGTTATCTTCATTTTATCCTCCTTTGGTCGAGTTTATCCAAGATTTTGTTAATCTTCTTTTGAACTTGTTTTATGGACTCTTCAGTGTTTATAATATGCCAATTTTTGGCTAATCTAAGGGCTTTTTGGCGGACTCGCCTGAGATCTTCAATGTTTTCGAACATTTCATGTTCATTCCTTTCTTGAAGACGCCTTAAAGATTCTTGGGGTGAAACGTCAAGGAAAAACATGTATTCTGTAGTGGGAAAGATAAATGAGAAGATATGGTATAATATCCTTGATAGTGTTGATGGTAGATATGCCACTCCCATAAGATATCTTACAAATATGATAGTATCGGCACCTGGATTCGACCAATAGTATAATCTGAGGGATCTTATAACATCCAATGCATAATATATGCTCGCTTTTAGATGATTTATTTTCCCACCCTCAAGCAGAGCTTTTTTCGCTTTTCGGCCATATGGGTTGTCATCCTCTGGATGAGACCTGAATATAACCTTTTCCCCCATATTCTCGTATCTCTTTTTTATGAGTTTTCCGTGCGTGTCTTTACCGGCGCCGTCTAATCCGTCAATAACTATGAACCTCATAGAGCACACCCTTAGATTAGGAGGTAAACTGCCACTGATCCCATGCACGCTGTTATATTGTCAAGTCCTTTTGGCGTGACCCCCTCTATCATTGTGGCCGTGGCTGCTATGGCAAATATTATAGGCCATTCTATGGGTTGTACATAATAGAGTAGGATTAGGGGTAGTGTTATTAGGAGTGTGATGAACATTGCAAGGGATCCTTCCACACTTTTAACATCCCCTAGGACGTTGTATTTTCTTCTGCCATATTTTTCGCCGATGAGTGATGCTAAGCCGTCACCATATGACATTGCTGCGATTCCGATTCCGATGATCCATGGACGATCAAAGAATAATAGTGCGAGTAAGGTCCAAGAGATTGAGTAGTATACGAGTCCAAGGCCATGACCATAGGATGATACTTTATGTTCCATTTTAATGGGGGAATATGGGCTTATAAGGAAAGTTAATGGGATGAAAGGTGCTGCTGCGAGGAATGTCATAACCCACCAACTTTTAAAGACTGGTAATATAAAGAGGATATTACCAACCATTATATGTACAAATTTGCGACTAACATTCAAATCTTGGAACTTATCAGCTATGAAAAGTAAAATTGCAACATAAACATATACTAATGCCAGGCCAAGTATATCATTGAGTATCATATTTTAATTAAAGATAATCTTGGGTATATTTGACTTTTGGTTAGGGGGCTGATGATGAAAGCTTATATAGAAATATTAAGGCCAGTTAATGCCTTCATGGCTGTGGTTTCAATCATTTTAATGGCCCTTATAGGATGGAAATTCAATTTAAAAGTCCTATTAGCGGCTGCTGTTGTTTTCATGGCCACTGGGGCTGGTAATGTCATTAATGATTATTTTGATTATGAAATCGATGCCATAAACAGGCCTGGGAGGCCTATACCTTCTGGCCGGATTAGAAGGGAGGTTGCAGGTGTCTATGCGATGGGACTTTTCATTTTAGCTTCCATGTTCGGTTTTTATCTGGGTTCGCTGCCAGGTTTTATAGTGGCTGGAAGTTCACTGCTTATGATATACTATGCCCATACCCTTAAAAGAGAATGTTTCATCGGCAACTTTGTAGTATCATTCTTAACAGGCCTAAGTTTCGTATTCGGGGGTATAATAGTCGGTGAAACAGTTAAAGCAGCTTATATAGGATTATATGCCTTTCTCATGACCATGGCGAGGGAGATAATCAAAGACATGGAAGATATAGAAGGAGATAAAATGGAAGGAGCTAAAACACTACCAATAAAGTATGGTCACAAAACTTCAAGTATAATAGCCGCTATTTTCATCTTCATAGCCAGCCTAACAAGCCCCATACTCTACATTATAAAAATATTCAGCATACTCTACATTCCAATTTTGGCAATAGCAATAATAGTATTCCTAAAGGCCGCATTCAAGATTTTATCAGATCCCAGGAGAGAAACCGCCACTAGGGTTTCCAAGCAGATAAAAATAGGGATGGGAATAACCTTCATAGCCTTCGCACTAGGAAGCGAAACATTAACAAAAATAATATTGGGAATATAGTCACTAAAAAAGGTTAATATATGTGAAAAGAAGATCAAGGGATAAGGGTTTAAGGAGGTAATATTTTTTTCACCCCCCATTCTTCCCTCCTTTAACCCCCCCCACTAAACATTTAAAAAAAAGATATGCTCATCTTACCAGCCCCCCATATCTTCTTGACTGAGATATCCTAATAGTACTTTTATAGGATCCCCCACTGGTGTGTGACTTTATCATCCCTAAAATCTGGGGGAGCTAAAGAGCATTGTCAGCCAACCTGCATGTAAGATATTTTTCACTCTCCACTTTTTATACCGGTTATATCAACCACATCTACGAGTTTCCAGACATAGGATCTTTCCATTTTAACAAGACATGCCAGCGGATCTTCAGGGGAATGGCCCAAGGCCTTAAGCACCTTCCTAGAAAGGCCTTTTTCCTTGATCATGTCTGCGAACATTCCCCTAACCCTATTCTTTTCATCCTGGTCTGTCACTTCGACTATCTGGCCTTGTAGTGTCACGAATTTGTAACTTGAAAGGTCTGGTTCGAATTCTTCTATCTCCACCGCAACATATGGGTTGTTTTTTAGAAGTTCGATTTTCCGCCCATACTTAGTTGACAGGAAGTACAAATGTTCCCCATCAAACACATAAATAAAAGGTGCTATATAGGGGTATTCTCCACTGAAGGCTATCCTGCTCATAAAATTCTCGCTTATAAACTCGTCGTATTCTTCCTTTGACATTAAGGGTATTTTAACAATCCCCATCTATATAACCTCCCCATTATTATTTTTTGATAGGATAACCTCTTTTTATCCAAGCGGTTATCCCCCCAAGGAGAGTTTTAACATTCTTGTAACCGTTTATTTTAAGGAAACTTGCTGCCATGGTTGATTTATAACCTGAATCACAGTAGACAACTACATTTTCAGGGATATTATCCAATTTTTCTGGGATTTCACCAACCCAGCAATGTTTGGAGCCTTCTATAGGATATTTTTCACGATCTGCATGTTTCCTAACATCTAAGATGAAGAAGTCTCCACCTTTATCAATTTGGGATTTAAGCCGGTCTACAGTCCATGCTTCCAGGTTGTCACATTTCATTCCATTAATGTACCAATTGGGGAATCCACCCTGCAGATAACCATACTTGTTATCATATCCTAGTCTTATAAGGGATCTTCTCACAAACTCGTTGGATCCGCTTTCATCTACTATGATTATCGGATCTTCATAATCTAAGAAGTATCCTGCGAATGCTGGGAAGCCACTGCTCCAGATATTCAGACTTCCTGGTATGTGACCTCCGCAGAAGCTTGTGGGATTCCTAACATCCACTAGTTGAGCCCCTTCTTTTATCATACCATTGAATTCTTGGACATTTAATGGTTCTAGGTGTGGGTTTTCTAGTGGGGCTCCTTCGAGGTTGTTTTTTTCCATCCTCTTGAAGTATGGTGGTGTGTAAACTTTTTCGTTCTTTTTATGTTCTATGAAGCTTTCTTTGTCTAATTTTAAGAGGGGATTTGTTAATTTTTCATATCCTATGGTTGTGAGGTCCTGGTCTCTTATCTGGGCGCCGCAGACTGAACCGGCGGTGTGCGCTGGGCAGACTATAACATGATCACCTAATGGTAATATTTTTTCATGTAAGCTTTCGTAGAGTAGGCTTGCGGTTTCTGGTATTTTTTCTTCCCCGAAAAAGTCGACTCTTCCAACTTCTCCTGGGAAGAGCACATCACCAACAAATATTATCATGGGTTTGTCTGTGGTTTTATCCCTCACGAGGATGGATATGCTCTCATATGTATGCCCTGGAGTCTCTAAAACTTCGAGTTCTAGGGAGCCTAGTTTGAATGTGTCTCCTTCGATTACTTTGGTCCCGTATTTGAAGTTTAGTTTGCTTCCGTGTAGTATTTCGGCGTCAACATATTTTGCAAGTTCTAGGGAGCCTATGGTATAATCTTCGTTTCTGTGGGTTTCGAATATGTAACGGATGCTTATATCATGTTTTCTTGCAAGTTTTAGGTAGATGTCAATGTCTCTTCTAGGGTCTATGATGGCGGCTTCGCCTTCTGATCCTAAAAAATAGGAGTTGTGTGATATTCCCTCGGATTTTATTATCTCAAATATCATTATTTCCAACCTCTCAATAGTATGGAAATTTGAGTTTGATTTTAACCCCTTTTTCTCCTTTTATTTTTATTTCACCGTCAAGTTGTCTTGTCAGGGCGTAGATTATTCTCATACCCATACCTTCACATTCTTCTGGTTTGAATCCTTCTGGGAATCCGACACCATCATCGGCTATGATAAGATTTAAGGAATCTCCACTTTTGCATGCTTTTATTGTGATTGTCCCTTTCTTGTCTGGGAAAGCGTATTTCATGGAGTTTGTAAGGGCTTCGTTTATTATAAGTCCGCAGGGGATGGCCTGGTTTATGTTGAGTTTTATGTCTTGGATTTGGCAGTTGAATTTTATTTTTGGGAGTTTGTATGTTGCTTTTAGTTCTGAGATGATGTCTTTTATGTAATCTTTGAGGTTTATGGAGGTTAGGTCTTCTGATTGGTAGATTTTTTCATGGACTCGTGCAATTGCTCTTATCCTGTTTGTTGTTTCTTTGAGTAGTTTTCTGTCTTCTTTTTGGAATTGTTTTTCTTGGAGGTTTATGAGGCTTATTATGAGTTGGAGGTTGTTTTTGACGCGGTGGTGTAGTTCTAGGAGGAGTGCGTCTTTTTCTTTTAGGGCTTTTTTGAGGGATTTTTCATATTCTTTGATTTTTGTTATGTCGCGTAGGGATATTAGGGTGCATTCTTCGTCTTCCCAGTATGTTTTGGCGGTTCTTATTTCGGCGGTTTTCAGGTTGCCATTTGCATCTATGGTTTGGATTTCTTCTGTGATGTTGGGTTTTATTGGCATTCCTATATTTTCTCCTATGATTTCACTTTTTTCCCATCCAAAGTATTTTAGGGCTTGGTGGTTTGCATAGTATACTTTCCCTGTTTTGTTAACGATGAATATGCTCTCTGGACTGTTCTCGACGATGTTGATGAAATTTTTCGTCAATTTACTTAGTTTTTCTTCAAATTTTTTACTTTCAGTTATATCCATTATTATGGATGCCACACCTTTTTTACCGATGGGTATCTCCACGGGAAACTTACGTATATGATAATATCTGCCCTTGATTTTCCTTTCAATGGCTATATCATCACCCTTTAATGGTATTTCATCCAAATCTCCAAATATGGCTGCTGTTTCCCCGTTAAATATTTCATTGACGGTTTTGCCGATTATTTCGGATTCTTTTTTCCCAGCGAACCTGCAAAATTTATCGTTCACGAGAAAATACCTTAAATCAGAATCTTTAACAGACACAATAGCCGGAACATTAGCAATAAAACTCTTAAATAATCTTGTGAACATTTCAACAGATTCTATAAACTCATTTTCACGTCTTATATTCCTAAGCCAATTTTCAACCTCTGCACGGGCGGGATCGCCTTCAAGAAAAATCCTGGGAGGTATATAATAGAAATTCCTGTAAATTTCACCCTTCCATACTAGGATAGGATGGGTCATTATAACCCCTTTAAGGATTTCTGGTTCAAAAGCAGACCTTTCATATTGACAAATAGCCAAGCACTCTGCCTTTGGAAAGAACCTGTTAAGTTTAGCCTCATATTCTATCAGCTTTTCACTCCCAGGCTTACCCTTCAAGATCCAGGTCATCTCTCCAGTGACCCGGAGGGCGGAATAACCTTCATCTAGGGCTTTTTCTGTTTCCTTTTCTAGGAGTTTTATCATGGCATCAGGGTCGAAGGATCCGCCAAGGGTATATGCTTCATCCTCTGATAATATTTCAAATTGCCCTTTAAGCTTTTCAGGGTCGAATCCCCTCTTTTTGAGAAGTTTTTTTATGGTCTCGCTCTTATGCCTGTCAGTTATATAAATACATTTATCATTACCTTTTAATCCTTCTACTAGGAATGGTATGATAGTGGATTCCCATTCTCTTTCATCTTCATAAATTAAACAGATGTGGTCATGGACTTTCATGTCCTTTATTAAGGATCTAGCATTCTCTTTCAAAGTTGACACCCTATTTTTAAGAGCGCCTTAGTATCGGAAAGATCACCTATAAGCCTCCTTCTAGGCTCGGGTTTTATCCTTTCAAGGGTGGGTATGGCGATAAGATGATTCTCACGGGCCAAATCCGGATTTTCACTAACATCCACAATCTCAAGTTTAATATTCACTCTATCATGGAGTTGATTGAGGGTTTGGATAGCTGCCTTTGCATGAGGATTTTTTTGAGTCACATATAATCTTAGGATTACCTCATCCAAAATTTACTCTCCCCCCAAAATTTTTATACCCTTACTGGTTAATTTGAATTCTACAGGTTTTTTGGAATGTTTAAGGCCGCGACTTTTAAGCACCCTTAAAATATTAGCATAATATCCCCCTTTTTCTACTTGTTGGAGTATAACCCAAGTATCTATGAGAGAGGACAAGTGTATTTCTGTAGTTGTCAAGGGCGAACCACCTTTTGTAAGGTATGTTAAGATAGAGGTTATCTTACGATTCTTCAAGAAATCTGTGAACCTTACAAAAAGGTCTTTCACGCCAAAACCGGCCTCTGTAAGCGCGGATATAGGATCTATTATAACATGGTCTGGTTCGAATTCACGTACAAGATCCTGCATAGCCGTCAAATGAGCTTCTAGGCCCAATGTAGTGGGTCTTTCAGAATGGATCAGGAGATTGTGACTACTAAACTTTTCAAGATCTATCCCAACAGAGGCCATGTTACGGATTATCTGATCCGCAGGCTCCTCATTAGCAAATAAAAGACACCTTTCACCTCTCTCACAGGCTTCATAGGCAAATTTGGCCACAAAACTTGTTTTACCAGTCCCACTAGTCCCTGAGATAAGCACAGATGACCCCTGATAAAATCCGCCGCCAAGTATATTGTCAAGTTCAGGGATACCACTTGACACAATCCTACGACTCACAGTATAATCAAGTCTAAGAGATGTTATAGGGAACAATGACAAACCTTTAGAGTTTATGAGCATCGGATATTCGTTCAAACCATGCTCAGAACCCCTATACTTTTTTATTGTCATATACCGGGTGCCAATATGATCTTTATAACGATGTTTAAGATGGATAACACAATCTGATACATACTCCTCAAGGCCATGGGCCGCCCCACCATAAGGATTTTCACCAGTTGTAAACACACTTGTAAGTCCCCTGCTATTCAACCATTCTATAAGTTGTAAAAGCTCGGACCTTATGATCGCTTTCTTTTCAAAGTGTGAAAATAGGTTATCGATCTTGTCGAGCACTATCCTTTTGGCACCCACCCTCTTTATAGCATCATCAAGACGATCAAGACGCATGAACAAAGCCTCTAAACTATAATCACCACTCTCAAAATCTTTAGTAGATGAAAAATCTTCTATAAAAATCTTATTCTCCCTTATAAGCTCCCTGAGCAAATCATCAGACCTGAAATTTTCAATAATATTATCCTCACTCTCTTCAAAACTTACCATCACACCAGGCTCATCATAAACACTAGCACCATTAACCAGAAACTCCATGGCAAAAAACGTTTTACCCGTACCAGGACCTCCAAAAACAAGAGTATTACGGCCACGAGGCAAACCACCCCTGGTAATAATATCAACACCCCAAATACCAGTCGGAGTCTTATCAACAGGCCTAGGAGACTCTCTCATGAAAATTCACCCCCAAGGTGAAAGGCTAACTAAAAAAAGTTATTACCAACAATTCATAATAAATCTTTCTAATAGAATAATCCCCATAGGGAACAAAAAAAAGAGGATAGCTTTAACACTCCAGGGGGGTGGCCATGGATTACATCATCGAAACAGAAAAAATAACCAAAAAATATGACAACTTCACAGCAGTGGACAAAGTAGACTTGAAAGTACCAGAGGAGGACATCTACGCGATACTAGGACCCAACGGGGCCGGTAAAACAACCCTAATATCAATGTTGTGCACAATACTCAAGCCAACAAGCGGCACGGCGAAAGTGAACGGACACGACGTCATCAAGGAACCAGAGAAGGTAAGAGCATCCATAGGCATAGTATTCCAATCCAGGGCACTCGATGACATGCTAACAGGAAGAGAACACCTAGAAATGCACGCAGCATTATACGGAGTCCCTAAGAGAATAAGGGAAAAAAGGATAGAGGAAGTGCTAGAACTGATAGCCCTCGGAGAAAAAGCCGACGAATATGTTAAAACATACTCAGGTGGCATGAAACGCAGACTAGAAATAGGAAGAGGACTCATACACCACCCAAGGGTCCTATTCCTAGATGAGCCAACACTAGGCTTGGATCCCCAGACACGCGAAAGCATCTGGAAATACATAAAACAACTCAACAGAGAAGAAAAGGTAACAGTACTACTCACAACACACTATATGGAAGAAGCCGACAAACTCTGCGACAAAGTAGCCATAATGAACCGTGGAAAAATCATAAAAGCAGACACACCAGCAAAACTCAAAAGAGAACTAAAAGCAGACACGATAAAAATAAAAACCAACAAGCCCAGAGAATTCGCAGATAAGATCATAGAATTAGCTGGGGTGAAAGAAGCTTACAATACCGGGAGCATGATAAAACTCATGGTAGAAAGGGGAGAAAACCTCATACCAGCGATAGTAAACTTCGCAACACAACAAGGCTTCCAGATAAAATCAGTGGAACTAGAACATCCAACACTCGAAGACGTCTTCATAAAATATACAGGAACCAGGATAAAGTGACCAATTATGGGTGAAATAGAAGGCATCTACACCATATGGTTAAGGGAAATGAAAAGATTCCTACGTTACAGATCAAGGATAGTCACCTCCATAGTAACGCCACTCCTCTGGCTAATCATATTCGGAACAGGACTCGGAGCTTCAGTAAGATTCGGGGGAATCCCAGGAGGATACAGAGCATTCATCTACCCGGGCATAATAGGCCAAACCATACTATTCACAAGCATATTCTCAGGAGTCTCTGTAATAATAGACAGACAATACGGTTTCCTCAAAGAAATACTGGTAGCCCCGATATCGAGACCGTCAATAGTCCTTGGAAAGGCCCTGGGCATAAGCACGGCCTCAATGATACAAACAACCATCCTACTAATACTATCATTCATCGTGGAAATTACAATGACGCCAGCATGTTTCATCACTACAATGATACTTTCATTGATAATATCATTAGGCTTCGGCGGCCTAGGATTGTTGATAGCAGCATTCACAGATAGCATGGAAGGATTCAACCTTATAATGAGTTTCATAGTATTGCCAATATTCCTCCTTAGCGGCGCCCTATTCCCTATAACAGGACTGCCAATTTGGCTGAAAAATGCGGTTTACATGAACCCTTTAACTTATGGAGTGGACGCTCTACGCTACATAATACTTCACAGGTCAGTGTTCCCATTAGCTATTAACATACTTGTAGTGACAATATTTGCTATTATAATGGTCCTATTAGCAGCTTTCATGTTCAATGTCAAAGAACAAAGCCTAATGTAATCCTATTTAACCCTCTTCAACCTCTTATTTTCTGTTATCCCAGGTATCCTACCCCTCTTAGCCACGGGCTTCCCATCCACCTCTTTTATATCCATTGTCATTTCAATTGGAGGAGTGGCTGAAATATACCATCCAACGCCAAACGCGTCAGCCCCTGCCTCGCCAAGCACTCTTATTTTCTCAGGGTTTAACCCGCCAGACACGAATATTTTAACATGTGAAAACCCTTCAAGATCCAATCTCTTCCTAACTTCACGCACTAGATCAGGCGTCACACCACCCCTCTCCTTTGGCGTGTCTAAGCGGACCCCATCCAATCTTTTGCCAAGTATCCTCGCAATATCCAATGATTCTTGCGCTTCATCCTTAAAGGTGTCTACAGGGATTATCCTAGGCTCATCCTCTGGCATTATCTTATCATAAGTGGTGGCTATCCTTTCAGTACTACCAGCTATTAGCATGGCGGCATGGGGCACAGTACCTAATGGTTTAACCCCCAGGATCTCGGCGGCCAAAACACAACTAACACCATCCGCGCCACCCACCCTCGCCGCCCTCTCCATGACTGGCGCCACAGAAGGGTGCACATGCCTCGAACCAAAACATACAACAGGCTTGTCACCAGCAGCCTCCTTACACTTATGGGCTGCCGTAGCCCAGCCAGAAGAACTTGCCAACACCCCTAAGATTGCGGTTTCATACAACCCAAACTCCGAATACCTCCCCTCAATCCTCAAGACAACCTCCTTCTTCGAAAACCTTTCACCCTCCTCTAAAGAATATATTTTACACTCAGAATCCTCCAATAAATTCAAAACTTCAACTAGTCCACAGAATACACCATCCGCCCCCGCAAACACCTCCGCCTTAACAAGCGTATCCTCCAATCCCAAATCCTCCAATATCCTCAAAGTCTTTACAAAATAAATATCAGTTACCTTATCTATCTCATCATGCTGAGCCGAAAAAAAAAAAAACCGCCTATTCCCCACCATAACCTACACTCTAAAAACACTAAAATATAATATTAACGCCTCACTCCCCCCTCAAGATCAAAAAAAGAGACAATCCCACTAAAAAAATATTCACATCTTTCAATGAAGTCCTCCACAAACAAAGACAATATAATGATATAAATCATTTACGATATAATTATAGAATAAAAGCTTATATATTATTAGTTTACACAATTATCCATAACCAACAACAAAACAGGGAAGACACACATGAGATTACACCTACTATTTAAGGCAGAAGAGCCGATCAAAATACCCTACAACTACAATTATGCAATAAACTCCATGATATACAACAAAATAGCCGACAAAGATCTTGCAGCAAAATTACACCAAACAAAAAACTACAAATTTTTCACATTCTCAGAACTCCAAATCATGAAAAGAAAACCCCTCAAAAAGTATCTAATAGCAGAAAACGGAGAAATAGGCCTCTACATATCATCACCAGACGAAGGATTCATCAAATCACTTGTAGAAGGATTCTTAACAGATCCCCAAATAAACCTTCTAAAAAATAAGATTTGGATAGAAAAAGTCAGCCTTCTAAAAAAACCTAAGATAAAAAAGCGAATGAAATTCAAAACTTTATCCCCTATCATCACACGAACGCTCAAGGAAGAAAATGGGAAGCTGAAACAATGGGATCTCAACCCAGCGGATCTTAAATTTTATGAAAACTTGCAAAAAAACCTCATCAACAAGTACATCGCATTCCATGGAGAATACGATGGAGACGAATACATTAAAATAGTCCCAGAACAGCGGTCGATAAAGAGGAAGAGGATCAAAATACCTAAAAGTGGGGCTGAAACATACCATCGAGCATACCATATGAGATTTGAAATGGAAGCAGATCCCAGGCTCATTGAATTCGCATACGATTGCGGAGTGGGAGAAAAAAATAGCATGGGATTTGGGATGGTGATAAAAACATGATAAAAGCTTCTAATGAAACGAGATTAGTAGGCGAGCCTGTTTTACAATTTACCGGCAACTGGATCATAGATTTAGGAATGTTAGGGTTCGTAAACCTCTTAGAGGAGATCTATGGGTGGGATATTTTAGAGACACAGAAGAGAATAAAAGAAAATGAAGAAATCGTATATTATGGGCTTTTCCCATTTGCCTACATGTGTTCCGAGATAAAAAGGAAAGATTCAACAGTTTCTAAAAAGATTATTGAAGATTTTTTAAATGAAATTTATAAAAGAAAATTCAGATCAAAAAAGGAAATATTTGACTTTACATGGGAAAACCACATAACCAAGGCGGCTACAAGCCGTTGGAAAGATTATATTACAGAAAGAGTGGTGGATGATAAGAAGTTTATCTCTAAAGTCTCTAAATCTTTAGAAAAACTAAAAGAGTTAATAAGAGAATTAGAAGATTTTGAGAAGGAATTTATTAGAAAAAATAGAGATGAAATAAAGAGATTTTTAGACAAAAAAGGAAGGTTTCAAAAATTCAAATATAAGGATATAAAAAAGTTTCGGGATGCTCCAATAGAAAAATTTAAAGAATATGGGGAAGAGTTCATAAAAAATGCTAAAAAATTTAAAAAACTGCTCTCTAAAGTTGATAGATATTTAGATAAAAAATGGAAGGACGAAATCGTAGGTAATAAAGATATTTCTGAAAGTACTGTATTTAGGATACCTATTGATAATAAATATTATAAGAATTTTTTATTCTTCCAGCCAGGTTACACTCATGAAAAACAAAAAGAAGAATTTTATCATGCTATAGATTTTAAGATAGAAAAGGAAGATCATATTCTTAATAGGATAGATAAGACAATTAACAAGTTCTTGGCGTCATATCGTAAAGCAGTTAACATTTATTATGCGCCATTAAAGACAAAATTCTTTATAAACAATATACCATATTTATTTGTATATCTCTTCTGTTTTGATCGTGCATTCGAGTATTATAGAAACATTGATTATCTTGTATTTTATTCAAATGACATTTTTACAACATATGAAATTAACAAGCGTTTAAGGCTCAGAAAATCGAAGATTGAAAGTGAGGAGGATCCGAATAGTATTTTTAGAGGCACGTGGCAGACAGTTATTGACACTATAATAGAAATGGAGTCATGGTGGGTTCTTGAAAACCTTTACCTCATAAAATATGCCAAGTTGGACGAGAACACTCAACGCTTCATCGATGTTGAGTATATGGGTATCTCCAGATTGCAGGCCACCTTGCTATTGGATGATGATATCAGGAGAAACTTGAATCAGAGAGTGCAAGTGGATGAAAATGAATACAGATGGCTTTTTGAGGAATTCATTAAAAATAAATCTTTGATGCCTATAATAATGAATCACTTAGTTTTGAGGCTGAACCAGAAAACAAAACAACGAAAAGTCCAACCTTTACTTTACGCGCTTGCAGTAGAGGCGGAATTATTCCCAGCACACGATTTTACTAATCTCTTTGAGGATCCAATGTTATTGAAGGCTAAATTGGATGAGTTAATTCCAAAGATAAAGGAAAGCCGTAAAAAAATGGGCATGGCCATGACAAATATCCAGAAATTATTCTCTAAGGATATAAGAGAAAATAACGCACCACATTTATTTTCTATTATAAGACGACAAAGTAAATATTCATTTGTAAACTCCCTTTTAAGGCTTATAATTTCAAATCCAGAAAAGGATAAAAAGCTAATTAAGCACTTAAATGATTACGTTTTCCATGAAATTGTACAAAATGATGAAACATGGATTTATTACGCTCTCGGCCTCTTCATAGGATTTATAGGGGGTAAACAATGAAATTTGTTAAAAAACCTATTTCAGCAAAAGATTATGATGAAATAAAAATATATACGAAAAAAGCATTCGAAAATATTGGATCTGAAAGTTATAGACAAAGATTAGTTTACAAGCTACTCAATTCAGCTAAAGTGAACAATCAGAATGATTTCTTTTCGTCGTTACTAAGGGCTTTGAATTCCCGTAAAAATGATGAACATGTTAAAAGACTTTCCAGAAAACTTGAATGGTTGTTCCCGCTTTCACCTTCTAACTTCGAAAAAATCGCATATTCAATCATAATGGGCATAATGAGTGTACGAGGTGAATAAAGATGGGAAAATATGTAGTGCTAGATATAGTTTTCCATGGAAATTCTTTAAACTATGACCAAGGCAGTGGAAATTATCAGGAACTGAAGAAAATAACGAAATGGGATGGTAGACAATATACCCTAGTAAGTAGGTACGCCATAAGGTACAGTTTGCTCGAAACAGCGCAAAATATGAATTTATTTAAATTAACCGAAGCAGAAAACCTCATAAAAGCTGGTAAGGGTGAAAACAAGGTTATACAACCTGCAACAGAATTTCTATTAACTGGAGACATATTACAGTATCCTGAATTTGATCTTTTCGGGTATCTGATAACGGACACCACCCCACAGAATTTTAGAACGGCTCCTATTAAGATTTCTCATGCTGTTTCTATGACGCCTTTCATGTATGACGCACATTTCAATGCCAACATCGGCCTTGCAAATAGAATGCGAAAAATGCACGGTGAAATGGAACCCAATCCGTTCACAATGGAAGAACACGAAACATATTATCAGTACACTGTTGTAGTGGATATCGAAAATATCGGAGAAATAGAAGTTTACATCCAACCAAAGAAAGATGTTACTATTCAAGATGGAAAATTCAAAGTGGAAAGTATAGAGAAAGTAAGTGGCTTAGATGGTGGAGAAAAATTGTCAATAAAATTGAAAAAAAGCAGAAATGAGAAAGAGCTTTTACAATCAGACCTCGTAGAATTATCAGAGTTCACAGAATTTGATGATGTTTATGCAATCAAATATAGGTTAAAGGATAATGAAAAGATTAAAGAGAGGATATTGAATTTTATAAGAGCATTGATGAATTTAAAACGCAGTATAAAAGGTCGGGAGGAGGATTTATCGCCTAAACTCCTCATCGCAGGAATATACAGTGATTGTCCATACAAAACATATAAAGACAAACTAGCTCTTGTCGACGAATACGTAGAAGAGGCATACGATGAAATAGAAGAAAATGAAACAGAAAATGGACGCATATTAAAAGTGAAACACAAAACTAATAAAACAAGGAAGCCTTTATTCGAAATTAATGGACTTAAAGCCGCTATAGACGTGTTAGATGATGAAAAAATTCTTTCATTTATCGAGAAGATATTCGATAAAGAAGGTGAATACAAGGATGTGAAAATTTTCAAAGATGAGAGTATAGAAGTGCAAATTTAATTTGGACTGGGGCGCTTTTAAATGGATGATACATTAATCATGGAAATATTCCAACCATTTGCACAATACAGAAATGCATTCACATTTGATTATGCTCAGAGTTATCCTTTACCGCCTAAATCAACGATCATCGGAATGCTACAGAACGCCACTGGCAAATACTACGACGAAGAATTATACAATTTAAAGGTTAGTGTTCATGGATTATTCGAAAGTAAATTCTGGAATTACCAGAGTTTGATAAAGGGAGAAGTCTCCTTAAGAAGACGTCATAGACGCCTAGAATTGTGGAATGCTGGATATCCCCTTTATAGTGAAAATATAAAGTCGCAAAGGAGTCCAACATACCAAGAGGAGCTTTTCAATGGACATTATTATATTTTCCTAAAAGGTGATAAAAACATGCTCTTGGAGGTGGAAGAGTCACTTTCGAAACCTTCTAATATACTCTACTTAGGAAGAAGCGAAGATATTATATTCATAAAAAATATGCACAAAAATTTCGATTTAAAAGAAAAAAAGGTTAAAAGGAACATATGGCTCACATATCCAACATATATTAAGCTAGAAGATAATGGCAAAACTTTCCCCTTAAAAAATAGGAAATTCCCCGTTTATTCCATACCCCTAAAGGTTTTATTTAAAAACAAGGACCGTGTCATTTCAAACAAGGCCGAATTATCAAATTCTACAGATAGGGTACCTGAATTTGAAAGTGTAATTTATACCGGCACAGATCAAGTAATATATTTAGAGGATAAGGTAACTGTTGAAGAGTACCATGTTGGGGGGCTGGTTTTCAAGATATCTAAAAATTTCGGGTGGTTATAATGGAATTAATGGAGCTTTTAAGGGCTAAATCGAGTGATCAAGAGAATTATCTTTTAAAAGACCACCTAGAGGAGACTGTGAATAGGATTGTTGAAATGTATAGATTTTTTGACGAAAATAGGGGGAATTTCACATACGATTTAGACAGGACTTTGTTTGAGAGGCTTATAGTTGCTGCGCTAATCCACGACCTTGGAAAGATCGACTATAATTTTCAGAGGAAAGTTTTAAAGCCAGAAGAAAGGAAAGATAAGGATTGGATTGAATTAAAGGAGTTTTTCAAACCTTTAAGAGGTCTTCAGAGATCTCCACGTCACGAAATACTTTCAAGTATATGGAGCACATTTCTCGTAGGTAATGACAAGTTAGACAAAAAAATTAGAACTGCCATTCTTTTACATCATTACAATGAATATTTTACTGTTGAACGGGATTTGATGGAAATAGTCTATAATTATGAGGATCAAGTAAACTCATACCTTGAGTTTATAATTGAAAAACGTCATCTATTAGAAGATTTTTTAATTCAATTATTGGAATCTATCAAAAGAGACTTCCAGGAGAATATAGTTTCTTCTGCAATTGATTATCTAAGAAAAAAGATGGATTTTGATAAAGCAAAGGTTTTATTAAGAAAAATCAATAGGCATGATGATGATATTTCTGATTTCGCAGGATTTTATAATCCAAAAGCGGAAGATTATGATTTTTTAGTCTTATTGGGGCTTCTTAGAAGATCAGATTATTCAGCAAGTGCAAACGTGCCCATAGAATCATATACTCCAAGAATATTCGTTAATATCGAAGATAGACTCAAAAAAAGAATCCCAGTGAAAAAATTATGGCAAAAAACACTCTTAGATGAAATAGATCTGGGAGATTCTTTAGTTCTTGTGGCTCCAACCGGTTCTGGTAAGACAGAATTTGCCATCCTTTGGGCCGCAAAAAATAATAGAAAATTAATGTACACATTACCATTACGAGTAGCATTGAACGATCTCTTCATAAGGTTCAGAAACGAAGAAAATGGTTATTTCAACGCTTCTAATGTTGATATTCTTCATTCAACTGCTTTTATAGAATACATGGACGAAGAAAGGAAAGGAAAAAGTATAGATCTTGATAAAATGTTGACTTCTGCAAGGCTCCTAGCATCACCTGTTTTATTAACGACACCAGACCAGGTATTTTTAACTTCGCTTAATTATTATGGATCTGATAAGGTAATATCTGCCTATCCATTCTCTTCATTTATTATAGACGAAGTACAAACATACAATGAAGAAATGGCCGCTATCATCATTAAAACAGTTAATATTATCAAGGAGTTAGATGGTAAAGTCATGATAATGACTGCAACTTTCCCCCCTTATTTTAAGAGATTCTTTAAAGATTTCGATTTTGTGGATGTTAAAGATTATGGGCTCCCTGTGAAAAATCTAAATTTAAAAAGACATAAGATAAAGGTCATAGATAAACCACTTTTTAGGGACAAAGAATTAAAAATCCATAAAGAAAGTGAAAATGAGATAAAAGATGTTCTAGAAGATCAGAATAAGAACTTTCTTATAGTGGTCAATAATGTCAAAAAGGCAATTCAATTATATAAAAAATTAAATGAAGATTATCCTAATGTGTACCTTCTCCATTCAAGAATACTTGAAATCGAAAAAGACAGAAGATTAAAAGAAATAAGAGAGAAAGTAGAAAATGGAGAGCAAGTAATAGTTGTGTCGACGCAGATAATAGAAGCTTCTGTAGACCTCGATTTTGACACGATGATAACGGAGATATCCACAATTGACAGTCAAATCCAGCGCTGGGGACGAATCTACAGGAATAGAGAAGAAGATTACCAAGAACATGAACCCAACATAATAATATTTACTGGAAAAGTGGAAAACGGCAATCTAAAAATTGACAATGGAACCAAGCGCATATATGATCAGAGAGTAGTGGAGAAAACAAGAGAAGTGCTTAAAGAATATGAAGGCGAAATTTTGGATTATAATTCTGAAAGGAACCTCATTCTAGAAGTGTTTAAAAAGAAGATTGGAAATTCAACACTGAAAGAGCATTACGAAAACAAAATAGAAGACATACTCAAAGATCTTGAATATTTCAGCGTAGAGAAAAAGAGCCAGGCCCAATTATTATTCCGAAGAATTGCAGGAGTAAAGATAGTAATACCTGATATTATAATCCAGGATTCTGATAATAAAATCCAAAAAATTTTTGGAAAATGTATAAAAGAAGGCGCTAAAACCTGGAAAGAAATCATAGAAAGAATAAAGGAGGAGACAGGCAAAAAAGTTGATATGTGGACACTTAAGAAATTACTTTATGAATACTCAATAAACATGCCAGTTTATTACGAAGAGAAAAGCGATTTTTGGGATAAAACTACAGGAGAATTTAAAGGATTTTACATATGGGGTAATATAAACGCGGATGATCTTAATGCAATAAAAGAACTTGGCTTGGATAGCATATTTGAAAGCACGAACTCCCCTTCCATCCTATAAAGGACGTGATCTGATGATTTCAGAGGCTGAGAAGAAGCTTCTGGTACGTGGAACTCAAATCAATTATTATTTCGTATGTAAAACTAAGCTTTGGCTTTTTTCTCACCATATACAAATGGAGCAGGAATCAGATGCTGTTGAACTAGGGAAATTGATACATGATGACACTTATAAACGGGAAGAAAAGGGTTTGATACTTGATGACCTTATAAGCGCAGACTTCATGAGAAAAGGAAAAGTCCTTGAAGTTCATGAAGTTAAAAAAAGCAATAAAATGGAGGAAGCTCACCTTTTCCAATTACTCTATTATCTCTATTACTTGAAAAATGAAAAGGGAATAGAGAAGATTAGAGGTTTTATAGATTATCCAAAACTCCGCAAAAGGAAAGAGATAAGACTAACCCACGATATTGAGAAAAGATTAGAAAAAATTCTCCAAGATATAGACTCCATAATTAAAGGCGACGTTCCACAGCCTCAAAGGAAGAAAATATGTAGAAACTGTGCCTACCTTGAATTTTGTTGGTCATAACATCACGATGACTAGGAAAAATTACTATATACTTACAAATGGCCTCCTAAAAAGGAAAGAGAACACATTATATTTCATAAACAAGGATGGGAAACGCCCACTACCAATCCACGCTATATATTCAATATACACATATGGGGCGCTTAGCATTTCCTCCCAGGTTGTGAATTTGTTATCAAAAGAAGGTATACCAATACACTTTTTTAACCGGTACGGATTTTACACAGGGAGTTTTTATCCGAGGGAGACGCTACTGTCTGGGGATCTTCTGATAAAACAAGTCGAACATTTTATAGATAATGAGAAAAGGTTAAAACTTGCCTCAGATTTTGTTAAAGGCGCAATATCTAACATGAAACGAGTTTTATCCTACTATAATCTGGATAATAACATGGATGCTCTCTTAGAAAATCTTAATTCATGTGATAAGATAACCGAGATCATGAATGTTGAAGGAAGGGCTAGAGCAGACTATTATAGATTATTGGACAAGATACTCCCAAAAGATTTTAGGATAGGTCAGAGGACTCGTAGACCACCCAAAAACATGACAAACGCACTAATTAGTTTTGGCAACTCCCTTTTATATTCAACCATCATAAGCGAAATCTATAATACACAGTTAAACCCCACTATATCATATCTCCATGAACCATTTGAAAGACGATACTCACTTGCATTAGACATCAGCGAATTATTCAAGCCAATAATCATCGATCGCCTAATATTGTATCTAATAAAGAAGAATATGATAGATAAAACAGACTTTGAAAAAGATTTAAATTATTCTTTACTCAACGAAAATGGGAAAAGAAAATTCATAGCAGAATACGATAAAAGACTTAAAAAGACAATTAAACATAGGAAAATCGGGAGAAAAGTATCATATAAACGTTTAATACGGTTAGAATGCTACAAATTGATAAAACATGTTCTAGGAAAGGAACAGTATAAACCATTCATAAGCTGGTGGTAACACTTAATTGAATTCTAACATTAGCAAAATTAAAAGAAATCAAGACCAGGGTGCTAATAAATACTTAGTTAAACTTTTACTATTCAGTTTCCCGCCATGTGCTATCAAATGTCTTGTGTGCTAATAAATACTTAGTTAAACTTTTACCGACATACGCCCTCCTGTCATCCAAGCAGACTCTGTAGGTGCTAATAAATACTTAGTTAAACTTTTACTATATTGGCTATCTTCGGATTTCGGAGGTTAAGCTACGTGCTAATAAATACTTAGTTAAACTTTTACTTTACACGGCCCTGTTCGGGTCAAAGTGACATATGATGCCGAATCCGACCGAGTTAAACTTTTACTTTACACGGCCCTGTTCGATTTCAACGGGGACATAGAAAAGCGCAAAAGGTTCGTTAAACTTTTACTTTACACGGCCCTGTTCCTCGAGTCTCACCAAGAATTGCTAATAAATACTTAGTTAAACTTTTACATCCTTTTATTTCATTACTTGTCCTTTCAAGAATATGAAAACATTTTATACTTGAACCATAAAACCTGAAATAATGTATGTTATAATAGTTTATGACATAAATGTAAAACGTGTTAACAAAGTCAAAGCATATTTAAGAAAATATCTTTTATGGGTTCAAAATTCCGTCTTTGAAGGCGAAATTACAAAAAGTCAACTAGAAAGAATAAAAAAGGACCTTAAGATTATTTGCAACGAATCAGAAGATTCAATCATAATCTATTCTTTCAGAACTAAAAGAGCAATGAAAAGAGAAGTTTTAGGCATCGAAAAATCACTAATATCTGAAATAATATGATAAACTTTTTTTATTACCACCTTAAAAACCCTTCAACCTTCTATTCTGCCTTTAACCAAACCTTATTTTGTCGTTTATCAACCTATCTTTCCAAGCCAATTTTTATAACATTTTGTTACTTTATCTCTCCTTCAGTCTTTTACAAAATATACTAACTTGTTTATCTATCTATCCCCATTTAATCTGCTTTTATGTACCTAAATTTATCCTATTATCCCTATTCCATTTTTTGACTCCGTTGACAAAGTCGTCTATCTTTATAAATGGATTGTATTATTAGGGACCGCCGACACAAACCATTAAATACAACCAACAAGAAAAAAGATAAAACAAAAAGAAAGAAAAAATCGCCCTGTTAAAATCAGACCAAAATGGGATTGAAATCCATCGATATACTATTTGAAGACTCATACTTCCTTGAGTTAAAATCAGACCAAAATGGGATTGAAATTGTAAACTCCATCCCGGACTCTCCTCAAAGTTACAGTTAAAATCAGACCAAAATGGGATTGAAATGTCACACTCAGGGGTGCGTTTCAAGTGTTGCAAGTGTTAAAATCAGACCAAAATGGGATTGAAATGTTCGGCCACACCTGTGGGAATGTCTTCATCCACCCGTTAAAATCAGACCAAAATGGGATTGAAATCGTTGTAAGGTTCTTGTCCAGGGCCTTGGATTTCCATGGTTAAAATCAGACCAAAATGGGATTGAAATCACCAACAGAATCCTTCACCATCCAGGACCTAAGCGATTGTTAAAATCAGACCAAAATGGGATTGAAATATCTGAAGATGACATCGATGAACTATTGCTTGGAGGGTTAAAATCAGACCAAAATGGGATTGAAATGCTTTAGAAGCTATCTGGGATGTTTTAGCATATTTGCGTTAAAATCAGACCAAAATGGGATTGAAATTCACGCACTACAAAAGAATTCAAGCCCTGATACTCAGTTAAAATCAGACCAAAATGGGATTGAAATCTGGGCTAATTGGCTCCTCTAATTTGAATTCTACGAGTGTTAAAATCAGACCAAAATGGGATTGAAATTTGTTTTCCAACACTATCTTCATTTTGTATTTCTCAGTGTTAAAATCAGACCAAAATGGGATTGAAATCGAGTTCTTTCAAGCCTTGTATGATCTCATTGCAGAGTTAAAATCAGACCAAAATGGGATTGAAATGAGATTGGATCTAATGAGTTCTTCAATATCTTTTATTGTTAAAATCAGACCAAAATGGGATTGAAATCTTTTTATGAGAACATCATCCCATGAAATCAAATTGTTAAAATCAGACCAAAATGGGATTGAAATTAATATAACATGGAGGTGAAGAACATGGAGATAAGAGTTAAAATCAGACCAAAATGGGATTGAAATCCAGTTGTGTAAACTGTGGCAACGGCGTTTTTGAATTGTTAAAATCAGACCAAAATGGGATTGAAATGAGAAACCTTGAACTGATAAAGAAGCTCAAGGATGAGTTAAAATCAGACCAAAATGGGATTGAAATGGTGGATTGGAAGGGGAAAGGTGGTGGTGTGACAAGAGTTAAAATCAGACCAAAATGGGATTGAAATCATCATCTTATTTTAGAAGGATAAGATAGTAAACGGGTTAAAATCAGACCAAAATGGGATTGAAATACTTGTAGAAGTGGAGTTTAGGGATGTTGATGCCTCTGGTTAAAATCAGACCAAAATGGGATTGAAATCTTAGTTGGAGTTCTTTGACCATTACTGCGAGGATTGTTAAAATCAGACCAAAATGGGATTGAAATTTGTTTGATCAAAACGGCCACCAGTTGTGTAAACTGGTTAAAATCAGACCAAAATGGGATTGAAATGACCACCCCGAAAACCACCCCAAGGCCCTGGGTTGGGTTAAAATCAGACCAAAATGGGATTGAAATTCCTCACATTCTCTGGTAGAGTGTCAATGACATTCTCGTTAAAATCAGACCAAAATGGGATTGAAATGGCCGTTAAGAAAGCCTCAGAGAAATGTGGAATTAAAGTTAAAATCAGACCAAAATGGGATTGAAATCCAACTTCCTCTATCTTCGATTTAACACATTCATAAACGTTAAAATCAGACCAAAATGGGATTGAAATTGGTATTCTTCTATTTTGTCCAACCGTTTGTGTAGGGTTAAAATCAGACCAAAATGGGATTGAAATGATGATGCATTACTCAGAAGATTGCACATAATTAAGTTAAAATCAGACCAAAATGGGATTGAAATTAAAACGTATAGAAAAGGCGTGTGGGTTTGGGGTGGTTAAAATCAGACCAAAATGGGATTGAAATTTGGGATTAGCACATCAAGGTGTGGTGCGAGTTTGGGTTAAAATCAGACCAAAATGGGATTGAAATTTCTGGCGGTTCCATTCCAGCATCTGAGTAAAATCGTGTTAAAATCAGACCAAAATGGGATTGAAATTTATCTTCATCGCATATGCAAACGGTGCCAGCATGTGTTAAAATCAGACCAAAATGGGATTGAAATTTGGTTGGATCCGCTATCTTCACGAGGCCATTCTTGTTAAAATCAGACCAAAATGGGATTGAAATCTTTTAGTTTTTTTTCCTCTTTTTTTCCAGTCATAATGTTAAAATCAGACCAAAATGGGATTGAAATTACTCTGAATTGAAGAAGGATATTGACAATGCGATCGTTAAAATCAGACCAAAATGGGATTGAAATTATAGATTGCAGGTATCGCTGGTGTGATTGGTGCAAGTTAAAATCAGACCAAAATGGGATTGAAATCAACACTGCGATATGCTGGTGGTTATAGTGGAACTGTTAAAATCAGACCAAAATGGGATTGAAATTATGGTGTTAGTTGCTGAGTTGATCCATATGGATCCTGTTAAAATCAGACCAAAATGGGATTGAAATTATAGGTGGTGTTAGCGGGCCAAGCGGAACAATTCGGTTAAAATCAGACCAAAATGGGATTGAAATTTCAGCATAATCTAACGCCAACAAATGACATTTAAAAGTTAAAATCAGACCAAAATGGGATTGAAATTCTGCTATGATCCAAAAAGTTGCTGAATTATTTGTGTTAAAATCAGACCAAAATGGGATTGAAATTTTCTTGCAATGGCAAGGATTATCGATGAAGAAAGAGTTAAAATCAGACAAAAATGGGATTGAAATCAAGGGATTTGACAAAAAAGATGACTTACTCAGGGAGTTAAAATCAGACCAAAATGGGATTGAAATAGTCAACTTTCTAGCAAGATGGGAAAACCCAAAAACGTTAAAATCAGACCAAAATGGGATTGAAATGTATTCAGAATGGCGCTCGTCATAGAATATTGGATGGATAATAGGG